>CAITQQ010000312.1 GCA_903894575.1 uncultured bacterium | reverse complement strand
CTTGTATTCTCCTTTGGCAATGGCTGCAAAAAGTTCGACATGCTCGTTTTGGTACCCGTTGTTTTCTGTTTTCTTGTCGAACTGGTACATGACGTTGCCTTGGTGGTCCCTGATGTTGGCTGCTCCACAGTATATTTTTCCTTTTGTTCCAATCAGGAGTTCATCCACTTTTGCTGAAGTCTTGGGGATATGACGACACTGGCTGTTGAGGATAGAACCATCAGCATAGGTAAATTCCACAAAGTGATGATCAAAGATCTCACCATGGTCTTTCCCTTTCCTGACTTCTCTTCCACCCATTCCCTGCGCTTTTACGGGATAAGCTCCTTTGAACCAGTTGATGACATCAAGGTTGTGGATATGCTGTTCAGTGATATGATCGCCGCAAAGCCAGTTGAAATAATACCAGTTGCGCATCTGGTATTCCATTTCAGTTTGTCCAGCGGTTCTTGGTTTAACCCAAACACCATCATTGTTCCACCAGGCCTGTGCAGAAGTGATGTCGCCAATCATGTCCTTGCGTTTGAACAATTCTCGGTATGAGTTTTGGTAGTGGCGCTGAAGACCTACTACTACATTGAGTTTTTTTCTTTTTGCTTCTTCTGCAGCAACCAGGACACGCTTGATACCCTCAGGGTCAGTTGCTACTGGCTTTTCCATGAAGATGTGTTTTCCTTGTTTCACCGCTTCTTCAAAATGAATGGGCCTGAAACCTGGAGGTGTGGTCAGGATTACCACATCAGCAAGGGCAATGGCATTTTTATATGCATCAAATCCAACAAATTTTCTTTCTTCTGGAACATCAATCAATTTTTTGATGTCTCCTGAGATACCAGATTCGGTAAGGTCTCCGGTGATGCTTTTGTAAGCGTCATCCAGCCTATCGCGAAAGGCATCAGCCATGGCAACCAGCTTGACGTTCTGTTTGCTGAGCAGGGCCTGAACTGCAGCACCAGTGCCTCGTCCGCCGCAACCAATCAAGGCAACCTTGATGAATTCACTGGCTCCGGAATGAAAATTCGCATTGGTAATGAGTGGCGCAGCAAGTACCCCACCTGAAATGATTCCGGTTTGTTTCACGAAGTCTCTGCGACTTTTGCCGGAAAATGGCATGTTGTTTTGCATCGTTGTTGTTTTAAGATGTTATTTACCGAGATACAATTTATAAAATTTTTCGGCTTCTTCCGCAGTTGGTTGCTTAACCGGGCGAACAATTCTGAAACCGGCGAACATTCCGTCTGTGAGCCACCACCTGCTTTTGGGTATTTGTGGATCACGCTGGTTCCAGAAAGGTTCAGAAAATTTACGCGTATACACCTTGAGATCGGCAACCACGTCGAGATAGGAGCCGCCCCTGATGCTTCTCGGATACCTTGCTGAAGGTGGATTGGTGGGGTCCACCTGGCCATCAGTGATTTGTTTTAAATAATCCGGTGCATATTGATCCATGGTCCATTCTGCCACATTGCCCAGCATGTCGTGTAATCCCCAGGCATTGGGTTTCTTGGTGCCCACGCGTTGGTATTTTTCTTTGCTGTTGGCCTTGTACCAGGCATATTGGCCCAGTAAGGCAGGATCATTGCCAAAAGGAAAATTGGTCTTGCTGCCTGCCCTGCAAGCATATTCCCATTCTGCTTCGGTGGGCAGTCGGTAGAATACTCCAGTGTTTTGGTACATCCACCGGCAGAACATCATTGCCGCATCAACACTCATGCTGTTGACGGGAAATCCACCTCCTTTTCCCATGTCCCAACTCAGGTCTATGTACTGTGCAGTAGGTCTTGTAACGGCATCTACTTTTGATCCTTGGGAAGTATTTTCATCCTTGAAAAAAACATCGAATTGGTCGTGGGTAATTTCAAAAGCGCCCATCCAGAATGCTGAGACTTTGACTGTTTTGGCTGGTTTTTCATTGGGCTTGGTGGAGCTGTTGCTGCCCATGAGAAAGGTTCCTTCGGGAATGGAAACCAATTTGATTTTAAGCTCAGACAGCGGCATGTTGATTTCTTCTGTTTTGGAAACATTGGTTTGCGCAAAACTGGCTTGCGTTGATATAGAGTGCACAAAGAGAAGCGCTACAATAATTTTTTTCAATGCATTTGATTTGATGCAATTTTAAGTAAATTGTCCTTAGTATTCATTTTTAAAACGATTAAATTTCTTTTCATATGGAACGCAGAGGATTTCTCAAAAGATCATCCATGGCAGGAGCCGCACTGATACCTGGATTGGCTGCTTTTTCAGCATTTCAACCCACAAAAGAATCAGGCAAAACATTCAACCTCAACTATGGGTTTCATGATGGGATGTTTGCGGCTCATGCAGGAAAGGATTTTATCGAGCAAATCAAATGGGCGCATGATCAGGGTTTCAGGTCCATCGAAGACAATGGCATGATGAACCGTACACCTGAAATGCAGGCCAAGATTGGTGATACCCTTGCCAAATTGGGCATGCAAATGGGGGTATTTGTGATCACCACCGATGGCTGGCATTGGAAGATGAGCCTTGCTACAGGAAAGCAAGAATATAAGGACCTGATCATCCGTGATTGTAAAACTGCTGTTGAAGTGGCCAAGCGGTGCAATGCCAAACACATGACGGTAGTGCCTGGAAATTTTGACCGCAGCCTGCCCATGGACATCCAAACTGCCAATGTCATTGAAGCATTAAGGGGTGGTGCCGGAGTCCTTGAAAAACATGGACTTGTCATGGTGCTGGAGCCTTTGAGTGATAATCCAGACCTGTTCTTGCGCTATTCCACCCAAACATACATGATTTGCAAGGCGGTGAACAGTCCATCCTGCAAGATCCTTTTCGATATGTACCATATGCAGCGCAATGAAGGAAACATCATCACCAACATCAACCGTACCTGGGAAGAGATTGGTTATTTCCAGATCGGAGACAATCCTGGAAGGAAAGAACCTACTACTGGTGAGATGAACTACAAGAATATTTTCAAGCACATCTACAACAAAGGATACCGCGGGGTGATGGGAATGGAGCATGGAAATTCCAAGCCCGGAACAGAAGGCGAATTGGCGCTGATCAAGGCTTACAGGGAATCAGATTCCTTTCTTTAGATCGGTCGATGAACATTTAAGGAGGGCCGTTGTTTGAATACCATGAAGAAGTTTTTGTTGCTGTTGATTGGGGTTTTTGCTGTGGGATTGTCATTTTCTCAATCTGCAGATGCGATAGTAGCCAAGCTCAAATCCAAGCTCTTGTCTGTAAAGGATTATGAGGCAAAAGGGATGCTGAAAACGGATGTGGCCTTCCTTAAATTACCCATTTCTACGGTGCGTATATTTTACAAATTCCCCGATCTTTTCAGGATTAAAAAAGATGGGGGAATTTCTGTATTGCCCAAGGGTGGCATTCGCATCAACATGAATTCTTTGATCACGGATGGCAACTATACTTCACTGTCCGCAGGTCGTATCCTATGGAAGGGCTCCGATCTCGCTATTTTGAAGCTCATTCCCAATGGTGAATCTTCTGATATCGTATTAACCACTCTTTATGTTGATGACAAGGCCATGTTGATCAGAAGAGCCATCACGACGACCAAAGACAATGGCACCTATGAAATGGAAATGGAGTATGGTAAATATGCCAAATGGGGTTTACCCGATAAAGCCATCATGATTTTCAATACAAAGGACTACAAGTTGCCCAAAGGAATCACCTTCGAATATGATGCAAGTATTTCACAGAAATCAAAAGAAAAGAAGCCTTTGAGCAAGCAAGGAAGGATTGAAATATCCTATGCTTCTTATGAGATCAACAAAGGCTTGGCAGCTGATATATTTGGAACAAAGTAGCGCTATTCCTCAATTTTTTCATCCACTACGTTGGCAAGCACTTTTGAAGAGATCTTCCTAAGCGGATTCTTTTTCTGGTCTGCCAATTCCAGCCTCATATCAAAAATTTCAACTGCAGCAAATATGGCAGCTTTGAAAGAAGATGCATCTGCCATATTTTTTCCTGCAATATCAAATGCTGTTCCGTGGTCAGGAGATGTTCTGATGATCTGCAGACCAGCAGTAAAATTGGTTCCTTCTCCAATGGCCAGTGACTTGAAAGGAATCAGTCCCTGGTCATGGTACATGGCCAGCACTGCATCAAATTTTTCATGGCTTCCCCTGGCAAAAAAAGCATCTGCGCTATAAGGACCCATGACAATACAATCATTTTTCTTGGCTTCCAATACGGCTGGTCGAATGATTTCTTTCTCCTCTCTTCCAACCAATCCTTCATCTCCTGCATGGGGGTTAAGGCCCAGGACAGCAATCTTTGGCCTGTCGATGCCAAAGTCTTTTTTGAGACTGGATTTAAGGAGGTTTATTTTTTTGATGATCTGCTCCTTGGAAATGTTTTTGGCAACATCACCAATGGCGACATGTTCGGTCAACAAGGCGACCCGCATGTTCTCTGCAATCATCAACATCAATACTTCATCTGCTTTGAATACTTCCTTGAGGTAAGGCGTATGCCCGGTGAAATTGAACTCACTGCTTTGCATGGCATATTTGTGCAAGGGCGCTGTGACCAGTGCATCGATCGCATTTTCTTTCAGTGCCTTCACTGCAGCCTGCAATGATTTTACGCCATATAGGCCTCCAGTATCGGTCATTTGACCGGGTTGTATTTCTACATCCTCTTCCCACACAGTAAAAACATTGAGCTGTTTGGGGTTGGCTTTAGCAATTTCTTTGATGTTGTTGTAACTGATGTTCAGTTCCGGCATCAGTTTTCTGTAGAAGTTGAGCACCTTGTTGTTGCCAAAAACCACCGGGGTGCAGAACTCAAGGATGCGTCCATCGGAAAAGGTATTGAGAATCAGCTCGATTCCTATCCCATTCAGGTCTCCAATTGAAATTCCAATTACCGGTCTTTTTTGAGCACTCATCTCTTCTGCTTTCTTTTGAACAGTAAAGGTACAAGGAAAACGGGGATCTTTGTCTTAATTTTGGCCCACATGTATACCCTCAAGAAATCGCTCGGTCAACACTTTTTGAAAGATGAAACGGTCTGTATCCGCATCATAGAGGCCCTCAATGGTCATTCCTACAGCCAATTGCTGGAGGTAGGCCCAGGTGGGGGTGCATTGACCAAGTACCTGAAAGGACTCGAGGGCGTAGACCTCAAGCTGGTAGAAATTGACGCTGAGAAGGTGGCCTTCCTGCTGAAAGCCTACCCTCATGTGCGGGGTAAAATCATTGAAGCGGATATTCTTGAGATTGATGCTCCCTTCAGCGGCCGTTTTACCTTGATCGGAAACTTCCCTTATAATATTTCCACACAGATTGTTTTCAAGGTGATTGAATGGAGGGAGCAGGTGGAGACCATGATTGGGATGTTTCAAAAGGAAGTAGCCGTCAGGATATGTTCTGGTCCGGGATCAAAAGAGTACGGCATCCTGAGTGTCATTTCACAGGCCTATTATAAAACGACCTACTTGTTTGATGTGGATGAAAACTGTTTCAATCCACCGCCCAAAGTGAAAAGTGGCGTCATCATGTTTGAAGATGCAGGAAACCCTTACGGAATCACCAACCACAAGAAATTCATGCTGCTGGTAAAGCTTGCATTTGGTCAAAGAAGAAAGCAGTTGAGGAATCCATTGAAGCCCTATTTCAAAAAGGAAGACCTGTTGGATCCCATATTTACAAAACGTGCAGAACAGCTGTCTGTACTGGATTTTGTCGAACTCCTAAACAAAATGAAT
>CAITQQ010000311.1 GCA_903894575.1 uncultured bacterium | reverse complement strand
TGCTTCGATTTCCAAATCCTTTTCTGCCACTTCCATCATGCAATTGGCGGAAAGAAAAAAACTTTCCATTGACCAGGATGTCAGCGAACTGATTGGGTTCAAGGTGCGCAACCCGAAATTCCCCGAGACGGTCATCACCCTTCGGTTGATGATGTCTCATTTGTCATCGATCAATGATAGCCAGGGATATTTTAGTCTTGACGCCATCAACCCGGAAAAGAATCCGAACTGGGCCAAATCATACAGCAATTATGAGCCAGGCAAGGGCTATGCCTATTGCAACCTCAATTTCAACATGATTGGTACCATTATTGAAAAGGTATCAGGGGAACGATTTGACCAATACGTTATAAAACATGTATTGGATCCGCTTAACATCTATGGCGGGTATGATGTAGATCGATTGGACAAATCACGTTTTGCTTCGATTTATGAGTACAAGTCAGATTCATCAAAATTTATCCTGTCTGAAGGTGCATATGCAAGCCGCGCGGCAGAAATATCCAAGTATACAATGGGCTATACTACCCCAATATTTTCGCCCACTGGGGGAATGAAAATATCGGCTACTGATCTTGCCAAGTATATGCTGATGCATAGCAATTATGGAAAGTACAGAGGAAAAAAAATCATTTCAAAAAAGAGTGCGCAACAAATGCAAACAGCCATGTCTACCGAAGAGGGATATGGATTTGCGATTGAAACCACCAGTAAAATGATTCCTGGTAAAACCCTGAAAGGGCATACTGGCGTGGCTTATGGCTTGTTCAGTGCCATGTATTTTCATCCGGAAGAAAAATTCGGCATTGTGGTCATCAGCAACGGATGTGCTCCGGGATATTCAGGCGGCTACAATACCGTGATCAGGAAGACTGTAAATTGTTTGTATGAAGGCCTGATTGCGAATTGAAACAGTTTTCTATTTTAATCCAGCATTGGACCCCGATCAGTGCTTCGAATCCTGGTAATGTTGTTTGAGGATATCTGCCCCAAAGTCGTTGCCTTTCTCTCTGAGGATGGCATGAATATGGTTGCCATCATTGCTGAATCCAACATTGTCGTATTCAATCAAAAAGTCAGGGCCGTTCAGGATATAATAATGGGGTTTGTTGTTCTCCAAACTTCCAATCCATGCGAAATAAATTTTTTCAATGCCTGATTTGATGATTTTCTCCATGAGTTGATGTGCTTTCTCATGTTCAAAATTGTGCACAAACTCCTGGATCAGCAATTGCAGGATTTCCTTTTGGTCTTTTGTGAATTGTTTCGCCTGGATACCATAATTGCTGTCAATGCGCTGACTGCTTTTTGGGTTGGTGATGATGTCTTTCGGTACAGCACGGTTCAAAACAGCAATGGATTTTTGTTGGGCTGACATGGATTGAACCAACATGAAACCAAAATCCTCTTCTTTGCTCAAGATCCGCAAGCCTGCATATTTTCCGGATTTCACCTCTGAAGGATCTGTCCCGATAAAATAGGGCGACATGCTTATTTTTTGGCCATCGGAAGTCATGCTCAAGGCCATGTGATGACCTCCAAAATTCAGGCCCCAGGGTTCATTGTCTGCAGGTTTGCCAAAAATGGCGATATAGTAATTTCCATGTGCCCACTTGAGGTTTTGCATGCCTTTCAGTGTCTTGTCTGTGATTTTCCCATCATCGAATGCCTGTTGGTAGAGCATATTCAAAATATCATCCAATTGCATGATGCTGGTGGTTTTCAGATAGCCCTGTGAGCTGAGCAGTGCCGATAGTACACGGTGATAGGCCAAGCGGCTTTTGTCACTAAGAGAGCCATACTGAATGCCAGGCCGCGCCTCCATCCCAACAGGCAGGTTGGTCCACTTTAACCGAGCGGGGTCGTTGAATGCATATATGGTTTTGCCCATCTCCGCATCGCTCAGTGTCTGCAGAAACTGGTTTGTGGCTTTTATCAGTTGGCTATTTGACTGTGCATTCAAACTTGCGCTGAACGAATACAACAGCAGAAAGGCCAGGAATGATTTTTTCATTTGTTTTGATTTGAGGGTTGAAGGGAACAGGATTTTCCAAACAAGCGGTATCTGTTTTTGGCAATCAGGTCATATACAAAATCCCTGATGGGCCTTGGGATGAATTGGAAATATTTCAATAAACGCGGAAAGCCATGCAGCAGTTTCGCAATTTCAATGGCAGCGTCTGATTTGATGAACATCTTTTCATTTGAAATGAAAATGATTGAATCTATTTTCTGGGAGTCAATGTTCATTTTCAATAACAACTGTTTCGCAGTTTCGCTTTGTAGTGAGGCAAACTGAATTGTATTGTTCTTGTCATGCCTCGTGATGAAGCGAACAGATGCGTTGCAGAGATTGCATATTCCGTCGAACAGTACAATATTCATTGGTGCAAAGGTAGGTTAACGCTATCAATTGGCGTCTTCAGTGAAGGGTTTGTATAAGGCTTGATTTCACTTCAATAAGATCCTTCTGGTTCCAATGATAAACGGAATCATTATTGAATATCCGATGAAAAAGGGGATGATTTGATCAATCCATCCCATCACCAAAAAAAAGGCCATCAATAAAAGCTGGAATCCCAATCCATAAAATGAGACCATGAACATGAACCATTTCGGAGTGACGATTGCTTTTGAGGCATTTGGGTCAAGGGCATAAATTAAGTCATCAAATACCTTGTAGAGCAAACGAAACAACTTGAACAGGACGTTGACCATGGCCTGACTTTCTTCAGGATATGCCTTTGGGGATTGATTTTCAAAAATCTGGCTCGTGATTTCACCATCTGTGCTGTGTCGTAAGATCACATGGTAGTAATTGTACAATGTTCCCTGGGTCTGTATGCAGATAAAGGCCAGCAGAGCCCATCCCAAATTTGTATGTGTGAAAATGGCGATGGAAACAATCAGGCCAATATTGAGCAGGCTGTCGAGGATAGAATCGAGGTAACGCCCTGTATAGGACGGTTGATTTTTAGTCCTTGCCAGTTGACCATCTGCAGCATCCAAAATCGATTTAAGAATCAGGAAAAATCCTGCAGCCCAATATTGTTCAACTCCCATACAAAATATGGCCAGCAGACCAGAAAGGCCAAACAGCAAGGTAAGGTGAACAGCAGTGACCTTTGTTGATTTCAAGCCTTGCACAATGATCCTGGCAGCGGGCCTGCCATAATCTGAAACATCGATAAATTTATTTTCAATAGTAAGTTTGGACATGGGTTGGTTGCCTCCAATCAAAGGGTAATTTATTCTAATACCATTGTGGCAACTTGAAAAACAAGACAATGCAGCAACATTTTTTATGTTAATGCATTAAAGTGTGGCAAAAGTCATCGATGGCCTAGCGGTTTTCTCTATACAACTAGCAAATTTAAACTTGTCCTACCACAATCCATATTTGTGTGGAGCATTCGAACCTTTTTTGCAAACAGAATTTTAATTTCATTTTATCCCTCAGCATTTTTTGATGAACTCCCCAGGTTCATCCTAATGTACAAATCTTCCACTTGTTTCCTTGCCCATGGTGTCTTGCGCAGAAATTTCAGGCTGGATTGAACACTTGGATTGCTGTTGAAACAATTGATCCGGATGTGTTGACCAAGGTCTTCCCAACCGAAACAGTTGACCAATTCATTAACGATCATTTCCAATGTCTTGCCGTGCAATGGGTCTTTGGATGTTGCTGCCATGCGCTCAATTTATCAATTATATCTTTGCTTCTGTCATCTGGATTTATTTAAATCCAAACAAAACTGGAATGATGAATACAACAATGGCTGTCCATAAGCCGTAAATGGGCAGGAAGAATGCAATGGCCTGTTCAACGCTTTCTGCTTCCGCTTTCTTTTTGATGCTTTTGAGCAGTTGATGTGTTATCCAGATCAGGTTGGTGAAAATCAATAGGTTTGATCCTAGCACGGCCAATCTATTGGGGGTGATGCCGTATTCGAAGATCCTGAATCCAATGGCGGAAAGGGCAATCCCATTGGTGATGATGGTCAAAATGGACAATGCGAACAAAAACAGCAAGCTGATGCGGTTGTTTTCTTTTTTTGTGGCTTCAGATACTGAAAACAAAATGATGGCCATTACACCAATCAGCAGGGCATTGAAGATCATCAGAAACTCCCGGTCTTGGTAAATGTTTTTTCTTGTGAATGCCATCGCCGATAAAAACACAAGTAATGTTATTGTAACCAAAGGGGTAAATATTTTTGCAATGGTGGGTGAGATCTTGTCTACCAGTTGTGGGTTGTTTCGCACCATGAAGGTTGCCAGGACGGGGATGGTTGAAAGACCCCATATCACTACATAATCAACGTAAAAACTTGTGATATCCAATCCGATTATTTCAAACAATCCAAAGGTCATTCCGGTGAACAAGATGCCTGATAGTACCATGACGGCGGACATCACCACCAGGTCTCCATTGTATCTCAAAAAGCCAATCTTTTTTCCAACACTTTTCATGTCGCCACCTGCAAATGCGAATCCAAGCATGGTCCACAGCAATATGGGCAGGTGAATGCAGGCCAGTAACAATGTGTCGCTTTTTTCGTTTTTGGGGAGAAGGTTGATATACAGTCCTGAAACAACCACAGCAATGATTGGAAGCAACATGCTTTTCCAGGCCAAGCCCTGTTTCCATGCAAAAAAGAACATCAGCATAGGAAATGCAATCAATCCAATGTTGCGTGAAAAGAAATAATCCGGGTCGATGTCAAATATTTGAGGTGATTTAGCCAGCAGGCCAGTTAAGAACGCAATCAGGGCAACCATTTTCAGTTCACTGCTTACTCCCCAGTTGATTTCTGCCTCCTGGTAGTTGAGTCTTTCATGCCATGCCTGGGCAATGGCATTGTTGTTGAATTCAGTGTATAGACTATTAAATGCCTGTTTGAAAAGGACC
>CAITQQ010000310.1 GCA_903894575.1 uncultured bacterium | reverse complement strand
GACTTTTTTGTTTGTGCCCAAGACTGGATTCGAACCAGCACGCCGTTTCCAGCGCTACCACCTCAAGGTAGTGCGTCTACCAATTTCGCCACCTGGGCCCGAGGGACGACAAAATTATGTAAAAATCAAGACATGAAAAAATGGAGTGACGATTTTTAGCCAGATAGCACCTAAATTTGTTGCACACATGCAATCCACTGAGTCTTCCCCCAAACTTGCAGTCGTCATCCTGAACTGGAATGGCAAACATTATCTTGAACAATTCCTCCCCTTTGTTTTGACTTCCACTTACACCAACATGGTTGTTTACGTGGCTGACAATGCTTCAACCGATGGCTCTGCAGATTGGGTAGCTTCTCAATACCCTTCCATCAAGATCATTCGCAATCCTTCCAACCAAGGATTTGCGGGCGGATACAACATGGCACTCAAACATGTTGAGGAAGAATTCATGGTGCTGCTGAACTCTGATATTGAGGTCAGCCCGGGATGGATTGAGCCCATCATGAACATGTTCATGGAAAGTCCTGATATTATTGCCATTCAGCCCAAAATATTGGATTATAAAAACAAGCAAAGTTTTGAATATGCTGGTGCCGCAGGTGGCTGGATAGACCGGTTCGGCTATCCATTTTCCAAAGGGAGAATATTTGATGTTTTGGAAAAAGACGAGCACCAGTATGACAAATCAGCACCCATTTTTTGGGCATCCGGTGCCTCACTGTTCATCCGTCACTCCGCATTCGATGCAGTAGGCGGTTTTGATGGTTACTTTTTTGCTCATCAGGAAGAAATAGATCTTTGCTGGAGGTTGCAACTGGCTGGTCACCAGATCATGTCTTGCCCGGCATCCATTATCTACCATATTGGTGGTGGAACCCTTGCCAAAAACAATCCGAAGAAAATTTATCTCAATTTCAGGAACAACCTGATCATGCTCTGGAAAAACCTTGAGGGAATAGATGCTGTAATGACGGTCGGTTTTCGTTTCCTGCTGGATGCCATCAGTGCATGGAAAAACCTGCTGTCAGGACAGTCTTATTTTTTTACGGCTGTCGTTAAAGCCCATTTTGGCTTTTTCATCTGGTTGCTTGCAGGTCAGAAAAAAAGTATTTTCCCTTCTAAAAGAATAGCAAAACCCGCTGGAAGATACATGGGCAGTGTGGTTTGGCAACATTTTGTAAAAGGCAAAAACAGGTTTTCAGAAATTGTTGAAAACTGCAGTTGAAAAATAAACTTGATTCCTTATTTTTGCCGAGCAAAAGAAACATATGCAAAACAATACAACTGACATCGCTGAAAAGAAAGACTTTGGCAGAAACTGGGTAAGCTCTTCCCGATTCCTGTTTCACGTCCAGCTCTTCGCCTTTATGGCTTTTGTACTGGGTGGATGCTATGGTTTGTACAGCATGCACTACAAAGGAAAACCCAAAGTGGAAATTCCTGAAAGCACACAGTACACTCCCAAATACAAATAAGAATTTTCTTTTTAGATTAAGATCTTATTCTTATTTTTGCACCCCCTATGTTCTTACACACAATGCGGAAGTAGCTCAGCTGGTAGAGCACAACCTTGCCAAGGTTGGGGTCGCGGGTTCGAATCTCGTCTTCCGCTCACAAAAATTCCATCTTTGATGGAATTTTTAGTTTAAGTTCGTTCTTACATGCATATCGCATGCCTCGGTGGTGGAATTGGTAGACACGCAGGACTTAAAATCCTGTTCGCCGAAAAAGCGAGTGCGGGTTCGATTCCCGCCCGAGGCACAAAAGAATCACCCGTTCTGGGACTCTTTTAGTTCAATTGTTTTTTTTCGAAGACTATTTCTAAAGCAAGAGCAAAGATCACCACTGCAATGGCACCAATGGCATTGAGCCATAGCCATCCAATGTTCGTGAATGCATACATGGAAATCACAACAATCTCTCCCAGGATGGCCGCATAAAAAACAGCATTTCCCTGTACTTTTTTAAGGTAAAACGCAACAAGGAAAATCCCCAGCATCACCCCATAAAACCAAGATCCAAGGATATTTACCGCTTCGATAAGACTACCCAGGTTGGTGGCAAACTGCGCAAAAATGATACAAAACATCCCCCAAAACAAGGTATACATGCGAGATAGTTTCATTGCTTCTGCTTCAGAGGGGTTTGCATTGATGAAGGGTTTGTGAAAATCAATGAGGGTTGATGCTGAAAGTGAGTTCAATGCTGCTGAAATACTGCCCCATGCTGCAAGAAAAATCACTGCGATCAACAGGCCAATCAACCCCTTGGGTAAATGGTCCATCACAAAACGGATGAAAACATAGTTGGTATCTGCATTCTCTACAAGAATCCCAGACTCCTTTACCATTTTCTTGACCTTGAGGCGAATGGCAGTTTCTTTTTGCTGTACATCGTTCAGGTCTGCTGAATTAACAGCCTGCCTATTCGCTTGTATTGTTGTCAGCAAAGCCTGTTTCTGCAATGAAATTTGCTTGTGCTCCTGCTCGAGTGCAACCACCTGGTCGTGATAGGCCGTTGTTTTTAACTTGTCAATGGCCAGCTGATTGAAAAAGAGCGGAGAAGCATTGAACATGTAGTAGATAAAAACCAATACACCAATGAAGAGGATAAAGAACTGCATCGGAATTTTTACAATCCCATTCATGATCAGGGCAATGCGGCTTTCTTTGATGGAACTTCCCGACAGGTACCTTCCTACCTGGCTTTGGTCGGTACCAAAATAGGAAAGAGCCAGGAAGAAACCCCCAATCACCCCACTGATGATGTTAAAACGATCAGTCCAATCAAATCCCTGATCGGTCATTCCGGTAGTAATCACATTCATTTTCCCAAGGTCTTTCCCCAAGGAAATGACTTCACCCAACCCTATCCCCTCGGGCATCTTGTCGAGCAACAAATATGCAGCTAGAAAAAGGCCTGAAAAAATGATGATCAGCTGCAATTGCTGTGTGTAGGCCACTGCCCTGGCACCACCGCTGACGCTGTACAGAATGACAATCCCCCCCATCAAAACATTGGTGACGTAAATGTTCCAACCCAATACCGAAGACAAGATGATAGCGGGTGCATAAATACTGATGCCGGTTGACAATGCCCTGGACAAGAGAAAAAGAAAAGCGGTGAAAGAGCGGGTCTTTTTATCAAACCGTTTTTCAAGAAACTCATACGCAGTATACACGTTGAGCTTGTGAAATATCGGCACAAAGGTGATGCACAATACAAGCATCGCCAATGGTAATCCAAAATAATATTGTACAAACCGCATGCCGTCTGTATATGCCTGGCCAGGGCCGGATAAAAAAGTTACCGCACTGGCCTGTGTGCCAATTACACTGAGCATCACCATGTACCAGGGAAGCTGCTTGCTGCTCCTGAAATAGCCGTCAATATCTTTGGTGGTTCTTCCCTTGTAAACGCCGTACAATACCACCAAAACAATGGTGAGCACCAGCACTGACCAGTCTATGACACTCATCTTTTGTCTCTTTTGTAAATGATGGCGGCCACGAGGATTCCGATCAGCAAACCCAGTGCAATTTTTTTCCTGACCAACGCGATCAGGAGGCCAAGACCCAGACCAACCACCATGGCAAAAACCGGAGAACGTCTTTTGTTATTTTGTGCCATTGATTTTTTTATTCGGGTTGGAAATGAGGTTGGCAAACAAACGAAACGCACCGGGAACGCCAGCTGGAAGCTCTCTGAAAAACACGAGGCCGGTATAAATGAACCTGCCTTTGCCTTCATTTCTGACGATCAGACTTCCATTAAGGTCTGCTTCTCCCTGATCGTGCATCGCAAGTACCGCCTTGTAATCAGTCGAGAAATTTTCTGCATAATAAATACCCCGCTCCTGAATCCATCCTGAAAAATCATCTTTGGTGATCTTGTTGGGAAAATTCAGCAATGGATCATTTTCGTCCAGGAAAACAACATCAGCATTCTCTTCAGTTGTCCGTCCGCGAGAGATGGTAAATGGCTTGGGGCCAATCATGGTTTTTTGCATCGGACCAGCAAAACTATTGGTATTGTATTGCACCACGAGGTTGCCTCCATTTGAAACATAATCCATCAGGATGGCATGTTTTTCAGTCATCCATTCATTGACATTATAAGCCCTTACACCCACCACCACTGCATCAAACTGGTTCAGCTTGCCTTGATTGATATCACTTCTTCCCAACTCCGTCACATCAAATCCCATCATCCTGATCATGTCCGGGAGCTTGTCTCCCGCTCCGGTGACATAGCCGATCCGCTTGCCAGTGGTCTTCATGTTTTTGGGCAGATCAAACTTCACCAGATTGCTGAAATAAGTGAGTGATGGGATGTGTTCGTAGGCAATGGTTTCCATTTTCTTATCCGCTGCTGGCGAGGATGGCACTACATAAACAGGGTGAAAAAATTCTCCTTTTGCTGGATCTACCACCCGGTAGCGCACAGGTATTTCAAAGGGGATGTTTTCGCCCATGACATTCAATGATGCCTTGACAGTGAAAGCAGGCTTGTTTTCAGGCATACCAATCAACTGCTGGTCATCTACAACGAAATATCCTGTTTGCATTGGCTGTTCCAGCCAATAGGGCTGCGATACTTTTTGGGTCGAAGACACAGGAGCATAAAAACTGTTTGTCCAGTTCACATTTTTTTTCAATCCCATTCCTTGGCCGGCCTTTGTATTTTCAAAACTGATTTCACTAATATTCATTGAAGCTCCAGAGCGATTGTTCAGCAAAACATTCACCCTGATAGAATCACCTTGTTTGACCAAGGACCTGTCGGCCAGCGCTTCCAGGTGTAATCCTGATGCCAGCTGGAT
>CAITQQ010000309.1 GCA_903894575.1 uncultured bacterium | reverse complement strand
ATGTATAAACGGTTGTATTGATCTTTCCCAACTCTATCCTGCTTACCTGTGAATAGGTCATATCTGATTGATTTGCAAGGTCTTCAATCGATATTTTCTTGGAAGATCTGATTGATCTTAACCTTCTGCCTAATTCAATTGTAAAATTTCTCTTTGAACTCATTGCGAATGTTGAAAATACGGGTGTAGGTATTTTAAAACAAGAGCAGGTATGCTCTATTTCAATGAAGGTTCTTATGAAAAAAAGTCAAATAAGACATATTATATGTAGTAGTCATGAAGTAGTTTTATTGATATAGACTTTTTTTATGTCCATGGAAAAGAAAAAAGAAGTTTCAATTCTTGTAGGAAATCGAATCAGGAGTATTCGTCAGAAAAGGGGGTTGACCATGGAACAACTCTCTTATGAGCTAGGAATTGAATACACACAATTGAGCAGAATTGAACGGGGTATTATCAATACATCTGTTTTCCAACTGTTCATGATTTCCCGTGCGTTGAATGTTGATTTTGAAGAAATAGTCTGCGATCTTAACGGAATTGAGTTTCACTTTGATTAATCATGTTACTTCAAAAATTAGAATTTTTTGACTCATGTCAAATGCGACATGTCTCAATCATGTTACATATTCTATTTTTATACGCGTCGAACAATCCAAAAACAGGCGGAGTAAAAGGAACAATCAGGTGAGGACTGAAGAAATATTAAATGATTGGGTTCTTGAAAATAATCGAAATAGCTAGCACTGTTAGTTCCACAATAGCCGACGATGTCTATCGCATGGCTGGTGAATAGGTTTTAATAAAATGCCCACGCAAGTGGGCATTTTGGTTTTTCAAGGATTGCATTTAAAACGGCTGTATAAGTCGATTATAAAATCATCCTCAGTTGGATTGGATAATTCGAAGATCTTTATAAGTTTTTACATGCACTATGTCATATCTGTCATTTCCCTACTCTACATTAATGGCTAAGTTTGGTATTGCTGAAATAAATTATTTGCAATATGGATAACAATTCTATCGATAAGATGGAAACTTGGGAAATACTCACTTATCTGCGCTTTAAAAGGAGCCAACATATATTATTGAATTTTTCGAGAGATATGTATTCTACCGAATTGAATTATACTTTTTCTGAAGACGAATGGATGGACTTTGTGATGTATTGTGATGGCGTTGATAACCAGGCCATGTTCTCTCGTGCAGAGAAATACATCAATCAATGGAAAGGAGATTGCCTTCTGAATAATGTTTTAGATAAGGATTAGTATTTCTTTATAAGGCTGATTCAGGCTTGCTATGCATGCAATGGATCTCTTACATGATCAGCCTAATATCTGAGGAAATTTGCTATTCTGGTAGTTTTTTCAGTTTCAACCTCAAGCCAATAATTTCCCTTTTTTAAATTTGCTATGCTTATTGTATTGTTTAGGGCATCTCTTTGTTTAATGGGAGTCTTCTTCCCTTTAGCATCGATTAGGTTTATTGAAATAGGTTTTTCATCCTTGGGGATAACAAAGGTTATTTCTTCATCAGAAAGATTCGGATAGACGACAAGTCTGTTTGTGTCTTTTAGCCATTTTTCATCATGACTCTTTATACTTAGTGATAAAGGTATTGTGTCAATCTTTTTAAAAGAGTCATCAGGGAAATTCAAATCCGAATAGGTAGCTGAGAAAACCTCATTTACTGATAATAAGGATAATAGGATTGCCATACCGGCAACCAGTTTTGGTGTATTCATGATAAAGGATTCTTAACAAAGAAAAGCATTTATTTTATGCTAACCTTCATTTTTGAATCTCTTTATTGCGGATAATGTTAGATTTTTTGGTATCCATGCTTCTCATCACTTGCTATATTGTGCACATCCCATTCCACCCTTTTATCGAAAGGATTTTTTCTTTCCGGGCAGCCTGCTTTTGAACAAATCTTGCATGAGAAATCTAGGCAGCCGTCTGCATGGACGAACAATTCCAGGCTTTCTCCAAACTCATTTTTAGCGATGGCAGAAAATGCCTCCACTTCATTGTGGGCCTCATGAACATTGAGGAACCAAGGAACGGTGAGGTGGCAGTCCACATGCAAGACCGGTCCGAACTTGATGATGCGCAGGTTGTGCAGGTCAACCCAGTTTTCCCTTCGGTCTGCATTCATCCTTGACACCAGTTTCTCTAGC
Source organism: uncultured bacterium (assembly GCA_903894575.1). Classification (GTDB taxonomy): domain Bacteria; phylum Bacteroidota; class Bacteroidia; order Chitinophagales; family Chitinophagaceae; genus Pollutibacter. Next base: position 2,898 of record CAITQQ010000309.1, on the reverse strand, counting down.
AATGCATGGTCGGCTTCGTCCATGATGCCGGCAATAGAACTCCTGACAATGGTATATCCCGTGTAAATGATGAAGAAGGCAAATCCAATCGCAACGGCACTGTCCAGCCAGATCCAGTTGGTAAAGAAGATCACTGCCATACCGATGACAATGCCCACGGTAGAGTAGGTATCGCTTTGAAGATGCTTGCCTGATGCCACCAGGGCCAGGGAGTTATTCTTCTTACCTGTTTTGATGGCATACCATCCCGTGACATAATTGATGATTGCAGTGAATCCGATGATGGCCATTCCCGTGTCCAGTTTTTGGATGGCATGGGGATGGATAAAATTGTTGATGGCTTCGTAAATAATCACAATCCCAGCAATACCCACCAGGCTCCCTTCAACAGCTGCTGAAACAAATTCTGCCTTTCCGTGTCCATAAGGATGCTCCTTGTCTCGGGGTTTGGAAGCGATGTAGAGGCTGTAAAGACTGATGAAGCCCGCGACCACATTGACGGTGCTTTCCAAGGCATCTGTCAAAACGGCTACAGATTTTGTCATCCACCATGCAAGCAGCTTGAATACAAACAGCACTACTGCAACGATGGCTACAACACGTTGGATCCTGAAATTGAGTTGGGCATGTTCGCTGATCATGAAAGAATTTGGGTTGAATATATCAAAATGCAGCCATGCAGAAAACTTATTCCCATAAATGATGTTTAATTTTTTGGCAAACCATAATTTGTTTGAATATTCGCAACCATGGGTGTAAACAAGGACGCATACGCATCATTATTGGCTGCAATGCAGCCGTCAGGGGCAACATTGATCGCCGTCTCCAAGACCAAGCCATCGGAGGACATCCAGGAATTCTATGACCTAGGGCAAAGGGATTTCGGAGAGAACTATGTGCAGGAATTGGTGAAGAAGCAAGCGGAGCTCCCTGCCGACATCCGTTGGCATTTCATTGGTCATCTGCAGACCAACAAGGTCAAGATGATTGCGCCTTTTGTACACCTGATCCATGGCGTGGACAGCATCAAGTTGTTGGAAGCCATTGACAAGGAGGGGAGGAAGATCAACAAGAAAATCAATTGTCTCCTGCAGGTCCATGTGGCCATGGAAGAGACCAAGTTTGGCCTGGATCTTGTTGAGGCCAGACAAGCCGCAGCCATGTATTTTCTTGAAAAAAAATATCCATTCGTTACCCTTTGCGGCATCATGGGAATGGCCTCCTTCTCTGAAGACCAAGAGCTGCTCAAAAAGGAATTCAGTGACTTGAAAAATATATTCGAGGAGATCCGTTCTTTATATGGAACCGATGCATCTGCCTTTAATACACTTTCTATGGGGATGAGCGGCGATTATCCACTTGCCCTGGCATCAGGAAGCAACATGGTCAGGGTAGGGAGTCTGTTGTTTGGGCATAGAAGTTGAAGAGGTTGAAGGAGTTTAAGAGGTTTAAGATTTTACACTTCAACCCCTTCAACCGCTTCAACTACTTCAACTTCCCCGCATAATCCATCACCAAATTACAAAAAGCCTTTACGCCAACATCGAGCATGCTGTCATCAATGAAGAAGTCAGGCGTATGATGGGGCGCGGCTTTTGAAGGGTCTGTACCCTTGGGCATGCCGCCGAGGTTAAAGAAAAATGCAGGTGCTTTCTCCCCGAAAAAAGAAAAATCTTCTGCGCCGGTGGTCCAGATGCCTGCTGTAGCATTTCCCTTTCCGGCTGCCCTTTCCAACGAAGGAACCATGGCGGCAACCAATGCAGGATCGTTGTAGGTTACAAGGGTCTTGGTGTCAATATTTACATCCACTTCAGCACCCCAGGCTTCTGCCACATTCTTTGCCACCAATTTAATTTTTTCATGCACATCCTTCTGCATTTTGCTGTCAAGGGTTCTGATGGTGCCTTCCAGCTCTGCTGTTTCAGGAATGATATTGGCCCTTACACCACTGTGAAACTTACCTACAGTGATCACCACTGGGGCAACGGTCAGGTCTTGCTGACGGCTCACGATGGTTTGAAGGTTGTTGATGATTTGGGTGCCCACAACGATAGGATCGATGCCCGTCCAGGGGGTTGATCCATGGGTTTGCTTGCCCTTGATCTTGATGGTGAACCAATCAGATGATGCCATCATGGATCCACTTTTGTATTTGATTTTTCCAATTTCAAGTGCTGAAGAAATATGCAGTCCAAATACGGCATCCACTTTGGGATTGTCCATGACCCCTTCTTTGATCATCAGGGGTGCTCCGCCTTCCTCATCACCGGGTGGGCCTTCTTCAGCAGGCTGGAAGAAGAATTTAACTGTGCCGGAAACATCTTTTTTCATGCCGGCCAAAACCTCTGCAGTTCCCATCAGGATAGAAGTATGGGTATCATGTCCGCAGGCATGCATCACAGAAACAGGTGTTCCCATATAATCCGCCGTCACTGTTGATTTATAAGGGACATCAACCCTTTCTTTCACAGGCAATCCATCAATGTCTGCACGCAGTGCGATAACGGGCCCGGGCTTTCCTCCACGCAGCACTCCCAATACACCTGTTTTGGCGAGAAGGGTCACTTCTATGCCCAGGCTTTTCAAATGGTTGGCAATGTATTGCTGGGTTTTGAATTCCCTGTTTCCCAACTCCGGATTCTGGTGGAGATGTCTTCTCCATTCGATGAGTTTTGGGGAGATGGCCTTGGACTTGCTGTCAATGGCAGCTTCCATCGGAGATTGGGCTTGGGATGCCATGCCAGTGATGAGCAAAGCAGCCAGAAGGAGTGGTAATCGCATAATTGTAAATTGTGTTCGTAAAATAAGCATTTTCATCCATCCCATCTCCACAACTCACGCGCATTTTCCGTAACTTTGCAGCCTTTCGGAAGATAAAATTTCAATACAATGATCAGT
>CAITQQ010000308.1 GCA_903894575.1 uncultured bacterium | reverse complement strand
TCATGGTTGAAGTCGTTGCCCACATTGAAGGGATGCTTCGCATCCGGATTGAGCCAGGGATTGTTGGATGCGGGCTTATTATTGGTGCCATCCCAATACATTTGGGCATGGGGTGAAGATCCAAAGGCATGGTTCAAGACCATGTCCATGATCACGGCAATCCCTTGCTGGTGGCAGGCGTCAATGAAATCCTTTACTGCTGCTTCATTACCATAAAACTTATCCAGTGCAAAGAAGAAATTGGGATTGTATCCCCAGCTCAGGTTGCCTTCAAATTCGGAGAAAGGCATGAGCTCGATGGCATTCACGCCCAGTCTTTTCAGGTAGCTCAATGTATCTTTCAGTGTTTGAAAATTTCTTGTGGCTACAAAATCCCTGATCAATAATTCATAGATCACAAGGTTCCTTTTGTCTGGCCTGTTGAAGTTCTGGACCTTCCAGGGATAGGCAGGTTTTGCCGTTTGCAGGATACTGACTATACCGGTTGTTTTTCCTGTTGGATAGGCCTTGAGATTGGGATAAGTGGAGGAGGGAATATAGCTGTCGTTGTTGGGGTCAAGCACTTTTTCTGTATTGTAATCTGCCACCCTCAAGGATCCATCTATCAGGTATTGATAAGCATATTCATTGCCTGGCACAAGCCCTTTGAGCCTGATCCAAAAACGGTTTCCATCCGGGGTCTTGTTCATCTGCCCATCCTGTGTTTCGTTCCAGTTGTTGAAATCACCAATGACGGCTATTCTGGACTTCCCTGGGGCATACAGCACAAGGTAGGCGGACGTATCACCTTTTTCGTAAGTAATGCCATCAGCAATTCCTGCGGGCAATGCAGCAACTGCGGCGGGGCCTGTAACGAAAAAGGATACACTGTCTTTTGATGTATTAGATCCGCCAAAATTGGCTTCAACCAAGAATTTTTGTGTGCCACCTGCAACAATGGTAGAGGAGGCTGTGATGGCCGCTGATGATGATGAGCCGATGAGGTTTCCATTGTGGAAGACCTTCAAATCTGCAGCCGAAGTTGCATTGGCGGTGATGCTGATATTGTCACCCATTTTCTTGTCAATGGTAACCAAGGCCCTGTTGAAATAGGGATGAGAAACAGGGTCATCAATCCTTACAAAATTTCCATTGTCATATACAGGAACATACATGTCTGAAGCATCTTCATTTCTCAAGACCTTGCTGCCATTGCCAGACCTGAAAAGGATGGCAATCTTTTGTATTTTTTCTGCAGTGTTGGTGATCCCAAAAAAACTTCTCAAACCACCATTGATGGTAAAGGTCCATTGGTTTGAGCCAGTATTTGCTGCATTGGCCGCACCATTTGTTGTGCCCCATGTGAATTTGACATATTTCCAATCTGCTGCACCAGCGCTGAGGTTGGTGATGGCTCCGATGTGAACAAACACATCATTCGCGGGAACATGATCGAGCAATCCTTTATTTCCGAGTGTCGCATTGGCGGTGATGCTGATGGCTGATGATCCTTCCTGAATGAAGGCAGGTGACCATTTCAACAACTGTGCTTGTGAAAAACACCAACAAAGGAGGGTGATTGAAAATAGGATGAATCGGCGGGTCATATGGCTTGTTTGATGTGTAATTAATACACATAGCGAATATAGCCATTATTTCCAAACACGGGATAGCTTGTAGAACAGAAAAAAGTGAGCCAATGCAAGTCCTTCAAAAACAAGGATATACCAGGGCCAATCGCCCATGATCAGTGGGTTCTTGACAATGGGAGGGCTGGACAAATACATGTAATTGGATCCAACGGCCCAGTTAATGCTTCCAATGGTTAGGGCAGCAAACTGGGTGATCAGGAAAACCCTGAGCCATGAATTTTTTTCAGGTTTGAAGCCCTGGTGAATGATGGAATACAGGCAGGCAAACAGCAGTCCACCATGACTGATAAAATACGCGTAATAAAAAAATCCTTGTATTCCCAGGTCAAACTCTGGGGTCAACAAAGAATGAATGCCTCCTGTGAGTCCCCAGTAATACAATACATTGGCGATGGCTGTATTGAAACGCCACAGCACTGCTATGGATAAAAAAGTACTTATGCCGCAGAGGTGGAGTGGTAAATTGTTTTCTAATGACCAGGATCCAAGCCAGAACCCATAAATGTTTTCAATGACCATGTTCAAAAGAAGCAGCAATCCCAGGCATCTAGGATAGTTGATGTGTTTTGCCCAATCCACATATTTGGGAAGCAGCAGCAATAAACTGATGATCCCAATTACGGCTGTAATACAGGTCCACCATTCCGGTGTAAAGCTTTCCATGACAATGTGCTGGCTCATTGCGGTATTGTTCAAGTTCGGATTAAAATGCCATTTGGCATATTTTTATTGGAATCTACCATAGCCTATTTAAATTGCCTTTAGAACATGGCACACAGATTGATCAGATTGATTGTATTATTTGCTTTGTTGGGCGTGCAATCCAATGCCCAACCCTTGTTGGTTCAAACCATCAAGGGTTCAGTTGCTGATCGTTTCATCAAAACCCCATTGGCTGGAGCAACCATTGAATGGATCGGAACCGAAAGGAAAATGGTCATCTCAGATGCCAAGGGAAATTTTTCACTGACTGGTATTCCTGTGGGTCGCCAATCCATCAAAATCAGCCATGTCGGATACAAGCCCATCACCTTGAACAACCTGCAGGTTGAGTCTGGAAAGGAGTTGGTGATTGTGGTGGAAATGGAAGATGATTTGACCATGGAAAATGAAATCATCGTTAAGTCAAGATCCAACAAGGGCAGGCCTATGAATGAAATGGCCATGGTGAGCGGGAGGATGTTCAGTGTAGAGGAAACCAGAAGATTCGCTGCCGGTTTGAATGATCCATCAAGGATTGCTACCGCTTTTGCGGGAGTCACTGCGGCGAGTGGTGATGGCAATGCGCTGGTGATCAGGGGCAATGCGCCCAATGGACTGCTCTGGCGGATGGAAGGCATTGATATTCCCAATCCCAATCATTTTGCACGGGTAGGAACTTCCGGAGGTGCCATCTCAATCCTCAGTGCACAGTTGCTGGCCAATTCAGATTTTATCTCAGGTGCTTTTCCTGCTGAATATGGCAATGCTGTGTCGGGTGTTTTTGATATCAAATTGCGAAAAGGTAACAAAGACAAGCGCGAGCATACATTTTCATTGAGTACCATTGGCATTGATTTTGCTACGGAAGGCTATTTTAAGAAAGGATACGGCGGTTCCTATCTCTTCAATTACCGATATGGATTTCTTACCCTGATGCAAAAACTGGGGTTCAATATTTCAGATGCATCCACCACTTTTCAAGACCTCTCTTTCAATATCCATCTGCCTACCAAAAAACTGGGTAATTTTTCCATTTTTGGATTTGGAGGGTTGAGTGAACAGCATGATGAATTGGCCAAGGATTCATTGACATGGTTGAGGAATCCTTCTTCCAGGACAGGCTCTCTGGATGGCGCAAATACCGGTATTGTAGGCGTCTCGCATCAATTCAATGTTGGGAAAAAAACATTGATCAAAACCATTTGGAGCATGAATGGAATGGCCTATAAAGAAGAAGATGAGCGGCTGGATAAATTCAGTGGCCCCGTCATCTTTACACGCAAGAACAGTTTTGCAGAATGGAACTCCGTTATATCTTCTGTTGCAAGCCATAAGTTCAACAAACATCATCTGATCAAAACAGGCATCTATACCACTGGAAAATCTTTCAGTCTCAAGCAACGTGAAGCGGTAAGCAATATTTTGAGGGACAAATTGAGGGCCAATGGTCAAACACGATTGACCAATTATTTTGCACAATGGAAATGGGATCCCAACAGCAGAGTGGCTTTGCAAATGGGGCTGCATGGACAGGTGTTGGGGCTTAACAAGAAATCTTCAATCGAACCCCGGGCAGGCATCCGGTTCATGACCTTTAAAGGACAATACCTTTCTTTTGGTGCCGGTTTGCATACACAGATGCAGCCCATTGGCAATTATTTTGCAAGGATCAGGGTCGGCAATGATACCATCACCCCCAACAAGGACCTGGGTTTTAGCCGTGCCATTCATTATGTACTGGGATATTCAATTCAGTTGTCTCCCAATTGGAACCTGAGAACAGAAGCATACTACCAATGGCTTTATCGGATTCCTGTACAAGCCAGTAAAATCAGCAGCTACAGCGTTATCAACCTGGAGGATGACTATGCGATTGAAATACTCGCCAACAGAGGACGTGGGCAGAATTATGGACTTGAATTTACATTGGAGAGGTACTGGAATGATCAGTTTTATTTGCTGAGTACACTAAGCTTGTATCAGTCAACCTACAAGCCTTCAGATGGTATTTGGCGCGATACACGGTACAATTCGAATACTTCGTTTACTTTCTTGCTGGGCAAGGAGTGGACTTTTAAAACCAAACGGCCTTCTTCACTTGGGTTGGATGTTAAACTGATTTCCGGGGGAGGTGTGAGGGTTACGCCGATAGACTTGCCCAAATCCATCTTGCAGAAAACAACCGTATTGGTGCCTTCAAAAATTTATGGCGAAAAATTGAAATCCATTTTTAGGCTGGATGTTCAAATGGAGTGGAAACTGCAGTACAGCAAGATGACGGGTAGCTTTATCCTCGGGGTTCAAAATGCATTGAATACAAAGAATCGGGTCAGTCAACGCTATGATGCCAGTTCTGGAAGAATTGTCTATTCATATCTTTTGGGTAGGATTCCTGTATTTGGATTCAGGTTTGATTTGTAAATTGTAAAACATTTTGCCAGGAATTTCGTTATTACCCCGTTAGTGGGCCATAAAACAAACAATTGAATAACATGGAAAGAAAAGAATTCCTGAACAAAATCAGCGGAGGACTTGCATTCACCTGCGTAGCCTGTATGATGGCAGCTTGTTCAAAAGATGAGAACACTGGTACTGGAAACAATACCGGAGGTGGTGGCAATACCGGCGGCGGCGGTACAGGAAACACACTTCTTACCATCAACCTTACAACCCAGCTGCTTGC
>CAITQQ010000307.1 GCA_903894575.1 uncultured bacterium | reverse complement strand
GGGTAAAATTCAAAAAGCATTTTTACCCCAACCATTACAATGCTCCGATGCAAGTTTACTTGAATCGGAGCATTACTTTTATTGTTATAAAGATTAGAGTTTAACCACTTCTCCTGTTCTTACACTTTCATCACAGGCAAAAGCAATGCGAAGACTGTTTACGGCGTCTTCCACATGATCGGTAAGGTCAATGTCTTCCTGAATGGCCTTCATAAAATAGGCCTGCTCGCGGTTGCAGAGTTCTTGGTGATCTGGCTCGTCTGTGAGATCTATCCAGTCATCCTGCTTTGTAAAAGCATTGTTGGCATCAATAGAAGCATGGTGCCAGCGAAGAGATTCTGTTTTGGTATGGGCCTCAACTGAATCTGATTTTCCGGCAGCCCCGGCATCTTTGGCAACGATGGAAACAGATCCCTGCGGACCTATTACATCCTTTACAAAAAATGCAGTTTCGCTGATCATGGGGCCCCAGCCAGCCTCATACCAGCCCACAGATCCATCTTCAAACCTGATCTGTAATTGGCCATAATTGTAGTTCCCTTCAGGAATATCATTGGTCAGCCTTGCACCTATCGCTGAAACCTGCACAGGCCTGGACCTTACCATCTGGCACATGACATCAATATAATGCACACCACAGTCCACAATAGGGCTGAGGCTTTTCATGAGGTTCCTGTGCACATCCCACATATAACCATGGCTCTGCTGGTTCAGGTTCATCCGCATCACCAGGGGCTTACCCAACTGTTGGGCAATTTCAATGAATTTAATCCAAGAGGGATGATGGCGGAGAATATAACCAACCACCAGTTTTTTTCCAGATTTTTTTGCAGCGGCAGCCACGCGTTCAGCACCAGCCACTGAATCTGCAATGGGTTTCTCCATGAACACATGGCATCCTTTTTCAAATGCCAAAACAGCATAGGCTTCATGGGTATCTGGATAGGTTGAAATGCAAACCGCATCTGGATGGGTGGCATCCAGGGCTTCCTGGTAATCACTGAAAAGCAGGTGACCACCTCCCAGCTTTTCGTTCAAAATTTCCTTGCTCTTTCCGGTAGAAACAATACCACAAATTTCTGCTCCTGGCATCATGTGAAAGGCAAGGGCATGTGAAGCGCCCATGTTGCCGCAACCGACAATGAGCACACGAAGGGAATCTGGATTATTCTTCATCTTGTATGATGCGTTTCAATTTTAAACTTTTGACCGGAGCCACCACCAATGGAAACTTTTCAACGGTTACATTGCTGGCATCCAATCCAAATCCTTTTTCTTCTGACAGGGAAACTTCCTTCAGCCAGAAATATAGTTTCATCACCACCCGCTCCCAGAAAGGAAGTTCATTGTCCTGACTGAGGAATTTTTCCATCACGATGAATTCAAAATCACCCGCGATATTGTTGCGCTGAAGGCTTTCATACCTGGAGGTGATGTTGACTTCTTTGTTGGAAACCATGTCTTCTACCACTTTCCTGAACATCAGGTTGATCTTGGGTTGTACCCGGAAACCGAGCCTGAATTCCACCCGGATCACTTCATTGGGAATAATGGTCTGCACTTCATATTCACAGGTATAGGGGTCATCCATGGTATCTACATGCACAAACCAATAGATGTCTGCCCGCTTGGGCTTTTTATTCAGGATGGAATGGATGATTTTGTACTCAATCTCTTTGGGATTGTTGGCACTGCTGAGGTACACAAGATGCGTCGCATATTTGTTGATGGATTGGTCGTTGCTGAGCTCCTGTAAAACGGGGAGATAATTGTCCAGCCTTGCAAATTCCACGTAACGGTTTTTGATCTTTCTGGATTTAAACCAGACATACATGACGAGCGCAAAAATACCTCCCAATACAAAAGTAGCAAAGCCACCATGAGGGAACTTTTCCAAATTCGCAACCAGAAAACTGAATTCGATGATAGAATAGACCCCGAGGTACAAGTAAATCCAAATGGGCTTTACCCTTCTCAGTACGAGAAAGTTGGCAAATAAAATAGATGTTGCAAACATACACAACGTGATAGCCAATCCATAGGCTGCTTCCATGTTGCTCGATGACCTGAAATACATCACGATGCAGCAACAGCCAACAAACAGGATGCCGTTGATGGCCGGAATGAAAAGCTGGCCACGCTCCTCTGTAGGATAACTAATTCGAAACTTGGGCCACAGGTTAAGCCGCATGGCCACACTCACCAATGTAAATGAGCCACTGATCATGGCCTGACTGGCTACAATTGCGGCAGCAGTGGCAATGATAATACCGAACAACAAAAATGCATCAGGCATCATCGCGTAAAAAGGATTCCTCAACAATTCAGCATTGGGATAAAGTGAAATAAATGACACATCCTTTATCAGTGAGGCATTTGCAAAGATCTTGCCTTGTTGACCGAGTAGAAAAGCACCTTGTCCAAGGTAGTTCAATATCAGGGCTATCTTTACCCAAATCCAGGTAATGCGGATATTTTGCCTGCCACAATGTCCAAGATCAGAATACAAGGCTTCCGCTCCTGTTGTACAAAGAAAAACAGCTCCCAAAAGCCAAAATCCTTTTGGATAATTTATCAAGAGATTGACGGCATAACTTGGATTGAATGCCTTGAAAATACTCCATTCAGCAGTTATATTATAGACGCCCAGTACCGCCAGCATGGCAAACCAAATGAACATGATTGGGCCAAACAACTTGCCGATAGAAGCCGTACCAAATTGCTGCATGAAAAAAAGAAAGGCAAGTATGCCCAGAACAATATAAACAATCTGCATCTCAGTAATGTTAGCAAACCTGGGCAGCTGTGCCAAACCCTCGATAGCTGAAGTTACGGAGATGGGGGGGGTAATGATACCCTCAGACAGCAATGCAGCACCGCCAACCATTGCCGGAACAACCAGCCACTTTTTCCGCCGGCGGACAAGGGTGTAGAGCGAAAAAATCCCTCCCTCACCCCTGTTGTCTGCCTGCAGGGTCAAAATGACGTATTTCACCGTTGTCTGCAGTGTCAGCGTCCAGATGATGCAGGAGATTCCTCCCAGTATCAGGTCTTCACTGAT
>CAITQQ010000306.1 GCA_903894575.1 uncultured bacterium | reverse complement strand
TGGGACTATGTGGGTGTGGGCTATGCCATCAGGGCTTTCAGCTGGCTGGCTTTGTCCAACATGCATGGAGAGGTAATCATGCGTGAAGCGTTTCGCCCAGAGCAACTGGTTTTCAACTACGATAACCAAAAAGACGTGTACGATACTGTAAGGGCCATCAGCAGATTGGCTTTGGAATATCTGAACAAGACAGGAGACAATGCAAGCCAGGCCAACCTCGCAAAGGGTGATGCCTATTTTTACAACGGAGACGTAAACAAATGGAAGAAATTCGTTTACACCGTCATGGCAAGGTCTTTCAATCACCTCAGCAACAAGGCTGAGTACAAGCCAGACTCAGTGATCAAATATGCTTTACTGGGCATCAACACCAATGATGAAAACGCTACCTGCAAATTCGCCAACACAGGTATTACCGGTACTTCCAATTTCTATGGTCCCTACAGGAATAACGTGGGTGCATTGCGCCAGACGGAGTACATCGCCAACCTCATGAATGGATTGAATTCCCGTTTCGCAGGTGTTACTGATCCCAGGGCCTTCTACATGCTGAGGGAAAACACCAACGGAACCATCAGGGGAGTCAAACCAAACAAAGGTGCGACTGGTTTGGTAACTGCAGACCAACCACAGAGTTTCTGGGGTCAGCCTTTCAGCTCTGCTGCTGCCCCAGTATCTGATGCGACTTGTCGTTACATCTTCAAGAACGGATCACCCTTCCCCATCATCACTGCAAGTGAAAACAAGTTTATGCTGGCAGAAGCCTATTTCCGCAAAGGGGATGCCGCTTCAGCAAGGGCAGCCTATGCAGATGGCATCAGCCTCAACATTGATCATTTGAATACTGATTACAGCACAGGCGTACCGGCACCCAGGCTTATTACATCCGCTGCCAAGGCGACGTTTCTTGCCAACCCTACAGTGGTTCCTTCAACTACAGCACTTTCCCTCAGCCATATCATGTTGCAGAAATACATCGCCCTTTATGGCTTTGGCATGCACGAAACATGGGTTGACATGAGGAGGTTTCACTATACCGATATAGATGCAAAAACAGGTGCCCAGGTATATGCAGACCTTGTGATGCCTACAGGAACTGACCTTTTCATCAACAACAGTGGTAAATACACCTACAGGGCCAGACCCCGTTACAACTCAGAGTACCTGTACAATATTTCAGAGCTGACAAGGATCGGCGCCATCGCCCTGGATTACAATACCAAGGAACAATGGTTCTCACAGAAATAGATCACAAGATTAAAATCATCATCATGAAATCATTAATGAACATCAAATCAATCACCATAGCCCTTGCATCCATGATCGTGCTGGCGGCCTGTGAGAAAGAATACAAGTCGATTCTTACTGAAGAAACCAACCTCGGTAGTACGGCTTTTGTGAAATTTCACAATGCCATCATCAATTCCAACAGAACCTATATTTACTCCGATCTGGTTCCCCTGAATGGTGCTGCCATTGCCTATGGTGCTGTATTCCCTTCCTTGTCTCCTTCCTATTCAGCTGTGAATGCTGGAAATAGAGCCATTGCCATCAGGGATACACTGGCCCCAAGCACACAATACCCCATCAGTTTCAGCACTGAGATGACTGGTGGCAACTACTATACCGTTTTTGCCTATGATTCTTTGAATGCGCCAAAATACAAGGTTGTCCAAGACAACATTCAGGTATTCAATGACACGTCAGCAAGGATCAGGTTTGCCAACTTCCCTTACAGTCCAACAGCCATGCCCAATGTTGATATTTTCTCCCAGAAGCAGCAGGCAAATATTTTCACCAATATCAGCACAGCCGCTGTTACAGATTTCATTTCATTCAGGGCTGGTATCAGCGATACCTTGTACGTTCGTCCAACGGGTACGACAACCAACCTGACACAATTGAACGGATTGGTTCCCACTGCAAAAAGAAACTATACTGTTATCTTCAGGGGAAGCTACCGCTCAACAACAGGAACTGCTGCAAGAACATTGGCTTCTTTCCTCAGTTATTGATGCAAAGAACAGCGTTGATTTTTATACGAGCGCCGCGGGAAACCCGCGGCGCTCTTTTTTATCTCAAAATTGTAATATATCCCGTTCGTCTTTTGCTGCCATCGCCAAGATCGATCACGTAATAATAAGTGCCGGCAGGCATTGGAGCACCATTTCTGGTACCATCCCATGCAACTGCATAGCCTTCAGACTGA
>CAITQQ010000305.1 GCA_903894575.1 uncultured bacterium | reverse complement strand
ATGAAGAAATTGATTTTTTTTACGATGGGATAAAAATACCTTTTGAAGACAACACTTTTGACAGCATCTTGAGCACAGAAGTTTTTGAGCATGTATTTAATCTTCCTGAGTTATTACTAGAAGTTAATAGAGTAATAAAATCGGATGGGATTTTATTAATCACTTGTCCTTTTATCATTGCTGAACACGAAGCACCAAATGACTTTGCCAGATATACCTCCTTTGGAATAAAACACATGCTTAACAACGCTGGATTTGAAATCATTAAATATAAAAAAATTGGAACCAGCTTTGAAGCAGTAATGCAAGTTTTCATCTCTTACCTTGAATCATATGTTATCTCAAAACTTAATTTCTTCAAACCCTTGAAATGGATTTTGGGGACATTGATCATTTGTTTCGCAAATATTTCAACTATCATCTTAAACGAAATATTACCGAAGAGACAAGATGCATTTTTGAATCACATCATTTTATGCAAGAAAAAATAAATAATCAATAACAAAAGATTTATTTCTTTTTTAAATAACCAAGTGTATTAAACGTTGCACTTTCCCCGAACATGTTGAGCCATTTATCATCGATAATAAATTCAGATTGGGTCGCTAAGTAATTTTTAATCGCTTTCACGGGTCCGCCACCATATGCACTTGATTGACCCAATTCGTCAATTATACCATCCTCAACAATCATATATGAGCCACTGGTAACCAAGTCTCCAAATTTTTTCAATGCGCCTAAAGTTGATTGAAATTCATGCGAACCATCTTCAATAACTAGAATTTTCTCGTACCCTTTCGCATTTTGAAGATCGTAACCTTCCCATCCATTATGAAAAAACTTAATCCGCTGACTTTTCTTTACCAATTCATATGCGCGGTCATCTATATCGATGGTGTGAATTTCACCTCCACCAATATTCTCTAGAATATCTGCCAAATAAAGAGCACTTCCCCCATAGTTTGTTCCAATTTCTATAATAAGATCTGGTCGAACTTCGTTTAATATCATTTGATAAATAACATAATCAAAGGGACATTTTATACAGGGAACTCCACGGTATGTGATTTGATGATGACCTTTGTCTATCCCCTTCAATGAATATGATGTGTGACTGAAAGGAAATTTTAATTTGCGCAGTAATGACTTCATTAAAATTAATTTTTGTAAGTATTGAAAAAATTATTGAAGATGGTATTTAATTTGGAAGTTACACAGTTCTATCCTTTAAATTCAACAATTTAAGACTCAAATATTTTTAAGGAATGATAAAAATATTGTCATACTGGCCCTCATATCTTCAGTCAATAAATAGGATATGTTTTTTCGAAAATACATATCCATTGGGTAATTTGATTCATCGTTGTCTTTGATTATCAAATTTATTTTGCTCAACCCTAATCCAAAGGCCTCGTTGAATGATGGCATGAACCTAGTATTTATTTGTTTTTTCACTACCCAAACCGCAAAAACAAAGGGCATGCCAGTCATTTCCTTCCAACCCAATCCAAGGTCATAGATGTATTTAAATCTATCCCTTATCCTTAGCGCTCTATCTCCTATCACCAAACCTGCAACATTTCCTTTGATCTTGTCAATATAGGTTTCATCTGCTGCATTGATGAACTGAACTGATTTTTTCCAGTGTTTGGCAAACAAAATTCTGCAGAGCATCACAGATGTCCTGGATTGATAATCCAGCAAAACTGTATCGATTTCATCCAAAGGCACCTCACTGAAAACGCAAACGGAAGCAACCTCACCCTCGGTTCCTATGCAATAATCTGAAACAATCTGATAATCGCTGATATCCAACAATGCTGCCACAGGCAACAAGCCAATGTCAATTTGATCATTTTTCAAAGCCTTGACCAGGTTGGATGGATAGTCCAGGGTAAGCTCAATATCATCCCTGATCGGCCCATGCTGAAGCCCATACAACAAGGGCTTGGTATTCAAATAACTCACGGCTCCGATCCTGATTTTCCTTTCCACTTATATTGACGTAATTTAGCGCAAAATTACATCAATTAAGGTACACAATGGAACTCAATACACTTACCGCAATTTCTCCTATCGATGGCCGCTACCGTTCACAGGTGGAGGTTCTTTCAGCATATTTTTCAGAATTTGCCCTGATGCAGTACCGCCTAAGGGTTGAAACAGAGTATTTTATCGCTCTGTCACAGAAAAAAATATTCAACCTGAGCGCAGCCAATGCCAACAAGCTCAGAAAAATATACCTGGATTTCAGCCCTGAAACAGCCATGGAAATAAAAAACCTGGAAAAGGTGACCAACCATGATGTGAAGGCCTTGGAATACTACATGAAAAAAGAACTGGAGAAACACGAACTGGGTGATTTGAAAGAATTCATTCATTTCGGTCTTACCTCACAGGACGTGAACAATACCGCTGTTCCGATGATGTGGAAAGAGTCTCTTGAAAATGAATTCCTGCCCGCGATCAGCAACCTCAGCCTATCGCTCAAGAAATTGGCCAACACCTGGAAAAACATCCCCATGTTGGCCAGAACCCATGGCCAGCCGGCTTCACCCACCAATCTTGGAAAAGAAATCATGGTCTTTGTTGAGCGGATTGAAGACCAGATTTCCCTTCTGAACCAGGTTCCCTACTCATGCAAATTTGGTGGCGCAACTGGCAACTTCAATGCCCATGCAGTGGCTTACCCCAAGACCAATTGGGTGAGATTCGCCAATGCATTTTGCGAGAGCAAGTTGGGGCTGCAACGCCAGCAATACACCACACAAATAGAGCATTATGACCACCTTGCGGCTCATTTTGATGGCATCAAAAGGATCAATACCATCCTGATCGACCTTTGCAGGGATGTCTGGACCTATATTTCAATGGAATATTTCCGTCAAAAGACAAGGAAAGGAGAAGTTGGTTCTTCTGCCATGCCACACAAGGTCAACCCCATCGATTTTGAAAATGCAGAAGGCAACCTTGGCATAGCCAATGCCCTTTTTGAGCATTTTTCTGCAAAGCTTC
This sequence comes from uncultured bacterium, assembly GCA_903894575.1. GTDB lineage: Bacteria > Bacteroidota > Bacteroidia > Chitinophagales > Chitinophagaceae > Pollutibacter. The sequence continues at coordinate 20,072 of CAITQQ010000305.1, read as the reverse complement.
CCATCTCAAGATTGCAAAGAGACCTGACAGACTCAACAGTGATCCGCAACATTGGCATCCCTCTGGCGCATACCATGATTTCATTGAATTCCATCAACAAAGGCCTTTCAAAACTGGTGCTGAATGAAGAAGCCATCAGGGCAGACCTGGACAGGAATTGGGCTGTTGTGGCAGAGGCCATACAAACCATCCTGAGAAGGGAAAACTATCCTCAACCATATGAGGCATTGAAGGAGTTGACAAGAGGCAAGTCTACGATAGACAAGAAGACAATCCATGAATTCATTGCCACACTCAAAGTGAAGGCAGCTGTGAAGGCTGAGCTGAAGCGCATTACACCGTTCAATTATACGGGAGTGATGGGTTGAAGGGGTTGAAAGGGTTGAAGGGGTTGAAGAATGCTTAAACCTCTTCAACAGGCCGAAGGCGACCCAGCCTTCGGCTGGCAAGTTCAACCTCTAACTGTTAGAACATCCCAATCATTTATGAATTTCCGAGCTGAAGTGAAACTGAATGCCCGGATTGTTGGCAATTTCTGTATTCAGGAACCAATCACTTTGGGCGAGATAAACCACATGTCCATCCTTGTCAATCACTGTGTTGGCAGTTTTAAAACGGGTGAATTCCTCCAATTTTGATTTGTCTTCTGCAGTCAACCAACAGGCTTTGTAAAAAGGCAAAGAATTGAACTGGACTGATGCGCCATATTCTTGCAACAGCCTGTACTGTATTACTTCAAACTGAAGGTCTCCAACACAACCAATGATTTTCCTGTTACCATTGTGTTGGGTGAAAAGCTGGGCAACGCCCTCATCGGTAAGCTGATTCAATCCTTTTTCAAGCTGTTTTGTTTTCATCGGATCTTTGTTCACCACCTCCTTGAAGATTTCAGGTGAGAAACTGGGTATCCCGGTAAAATAGAAATTTTCACCTTCCGTCAGGGTATCACCAATCTTGAAATTCCCGGTATCAAACAAGCCCACTACATCTCCGGGAAATGCAGTCTCAATCACATCCTTGTCCCTGGCCAAAAAACTATAAGGGTTGCTGAAGCGCACATCCCTGTCGAGGCGCACATGATGAAAATATTTGTTCCGCTCGAACTTGCCAGAACAAACCCTCAAGAAAGCAATCCTGTCCCTGTGTTTAGGATCAAGGTTGGCATGGATCTTGAAGATGAAACCACTGAATTTATCTTCCTGCACATCCACATGTCTGGCTGTGGTATCACGGCTCCTCGGCTCTGGGGAGATGCGGATGAAAGTATCCAGCAACTCCTTTACTCCAAAATTGTTGATGGCACTGCCAAAGAAAACTGGCGCCTTGATACCGCTGAGGTAAGCTTCATTGTCAAAATTGCCATACACCCCATCAATCAGTGAGGCATCGTCCCTGAGTTGATCTGCATCTTTCTCTCCCACCAGGTTGTTCAACAACGGATCATCGAGGTTATCGATTTGGACGCTGTCTTCTGCAGTCGCTTTCTGGTTGGCATTGAAGAGCAGCAAACTTTTATCATAAAGGCTATATACCCCTTTGAAATCCTTACCAGAATTGATTGGCCAGCTTAAGGGATGCAAAAGAATCTTGAGCTCTTTTTCAATTTCATCCAGCAAATCAAAAGGATCTTTACCGTCGCGATCGAGCTTATTGACAAAAACAATCACGGGCGTGTCGCGCATGCGGCAAACCTCCATCAGTTTTCTGGTTTGCTCTTCCACCCCTTTTACACCATCAATGACCAAAACAACACTGTCAACTGCAGTCAACGTACGGTATGTATCCTCGGCAAAATCTTTGTGACCAGGCGTATCCAACAGGTTGATCAGCACGCCCCTGTACTCAAATGTCATTACAGAAGTAGCCACACTGATACCCCTTTGCCGTTCAATTTCCATGAAATCACTGGTGGCGTGCTTCTTGATCTTGTTGCTTTTTACAGCACCTGCCGTTTGAATGGCTCCGCCAAAAAGGAGGAATTTCTCAGTCAAGGTAGTCTTACCCGCATCTGGATGTGAGATGATGGCAAAAGTCCTGCGTTTGCTTATTTCGTTTTCGTACTTCATTGTTTCAAGTGCGCAAAGGTATGACAAGAACATTCATTATTTTTGGACAATGGGAAGAAAACTGGTACACCCAATCAAATTGCCACAAAAAACATCCAATGCGTTGTATACGCTTAAAAATTGGATTTTTATTGCTCTGGGGGTCTTATCAGCGGGTTTTGGATTGAAGAGTTTTTTACTGCCCAATCATTTTATTGATGGCGGTGCCACAGGCATCTCCCTGCTGCTCACACAAATCACCCAGCTACCCTTTTCACTGATCATCGTGCTGATCAACCTACCCTTTTTAGCACTAGGCTACAAGCAATACGGGAAAAGCCTGTTTTGGTCTGCTTTTGTTGCCATTATTGCACTGTCTATGGCAGTAACCTTGATCCCCTACCCGGAAATCACGGAAGACAAGTTGCTGGTGGCCACCTTCGGTGGATTTTTCCTCGGGGCAGGCATAGGCTTGGCCATGCGTGGCGGAGGAGTACTCGATGGAACTGAGATCCTTGCTTTGACCTTGAGCAGGAGAATTTCCGCATCGATTGGAGATATCATCCTGGTTTTCAACATCATTATTTTTGCTTTTGCAGCTTACATTCTTGGCATTGAATCTGCCCTTTATTCCATCTTAACCTATCTCGTGGCATCAAAAGCCGTAGACTTTTTTGTTGAGGGCATTGAAGAGTATACCGCCCTCACGATCGTATCCAACGAGCATTCAGAGGAAATCAGCACCATGATCATTGAACAGTTTGGAAGAGGAATCACTACCTACAAGGGATCTAAGGGGCATGGCAAAAAAGGAACGGTAAAAAGGGATACAGATATTATTTACACCGTTGTAACCAGGCTTGAAGTGAGCAAGATCAAAAATGAGATACTGACCATAGACCCTGATGTTTTCATGGTCATCCACAGTGTCAGGGAAATTCGTGGAGGAATGATCAAAAAGCGCCCGCTGCACATGCCTTGAGGCCCGTTGGTCATCAGCAATATCCCTTCACCATTTTTTACTCTCTTACTACCATAAATCGAGTAATTTTGTATGATGCGGAAAACCTTCGAAATATTGTGGAACACCCTCAAACTTGCAGTACAGGAGTTGGGAAAAAATAAGCTGAGAACCTTCCTCTCGCTTTTTGGAGTCACCATTGGTATTTTTTGCATCATTGGCGTACTCGCTACTGTCAGCAGTTTAGAGAAAAACATTCAGGATGGAGTAAAATCCCTTGGCTCAAACACCATCTACATCGACAAATGGGATTACCAGGGCGGTGCAGAATATCCATGGTGGAAATATGTAAACCGCCCCAGTCCGAAGCTTATTGAAACCAAATTGCTCAGGGAAAAAATCAGCGCGGACATCAATATCGTTTTCAATTTTTCAACACAGTCTTTCATCGAATATGATAACAACAAATTGGATGGAATCAACTACCACGGCATCACTGAGGAATTTGACAAGATTCAACCTATCGATATCCAATATGGCAGGTATCTCAATCAAATGGAATTTGACTATGGAAGCCCCAGCATCATCATTGGATATGACAATGCAGAAAAACTCTTTGGGAATCCTGAAAAAGCGGTTGGAAAAGAAGTGGACCTGAGGAACAAGAAAGCCATCATTGTCGGCGTCATCAGAAAACAGGGAAAGAGCTTCATTGAAGGATGGCAATTCGACCAAAGCATTGTGCTTTCTTACCGGTTCATGAAACAAATGTTGTTCAATGAAAGGTTCAATAATCCTAAGATCATTGTTAAGGGACCTGAGAACATGAGCACTGATGCCCTGAAAGATGAACTCAAAGGGGCCATGAGGTCCATCCATCGCCTTGGTCCGGTTGAGGAGGATGATTTTGCGCTCAATGCCATCAGCGACTTCAGCAAAGCCGTGAGTTCTCTGTTCGGCAGCATCAACCTCGGTGGATGGATGATCGGCCTGCTCAGCCTGATTGTAGGAGCCTTTGGCATTGCCAACATCATGTTTGTAACTGTTCGGGAGAGAACACCCATCATCGGACTTAAAAAAGCGATTGGAGCCAAGAAACGAACCATATTGATTGAATTCCTGTTGGAAAGTGCCCTGATTTGCATCATTGGCGGACTGATAGGCATTGTATTGGTTGTTGTCATGGCCCAAATTTTGAGCAGTGCTTTTAATTTCCCCATCTTCGTATCCGCGAATATTCTGGCTCTGGCAATTGTCATTTGCGTCAGCATTGGCGTGCTGGCAGGTATTATTCCAGCAATGATTGCCGCTAAAATGGACCCGGTTGTGGCCATTCGATCTAAATAAGGGAAGGGTCAACCACCTACTCATTCTCGTAGCTACTACATTACTATAACCATCAAGAACATGGTGGATTATACCTTTACGCAAATAATTCAGAAAAGGAATCTATCATCTTGGGATAGCCTATGGCCTTTAGCGTAGATTTGAATTGTAGGAAACGCCCCCTTAACAACCCAAGAAAACGAACCAAGATGCCAAAGCCAATCACCCAAAAATCACAGCTCTCTGGAATCGTGTTGATGTCATTTATCATCCTTGGCACTTCAACTGTATTCAGCCTGTCAAAAGACGAAAACAATGAAATATCCAATCCATGTGCACATGAGCTGGAAGGAAAAATTTCAACCCTACCTTCAAACAAGAAACAATTTATCGTTGTAGACAGAAAAGGCAATGTTTATTTTCCAGTTTTAGAAGGCGAGAAAGCCATGATCACAGAAACAGCATCAGCAAGAATTTGCTACAAGGAAATCGATGCATCAAACCCTAATCACAAGATCATACACGTTGAAAAGGTAGTCTCCTTACCTTCGCGGAATGAAAAAAGGTGAAAACACCTATATACTGGGCATAGAATCTTCCTGCGACGAAACATCGGCAGCTGTTTGCCATAACGGAAAAATACTTTCGAACATCATTGCTACACAGGCGATTCATACCCAATATGGTGGCGTTGTTCCAGAATTGGCCAGCCGTGCCCACATGCAAAACATTGTGCCTGTTGTAGACCAGGCCATTGCTGAAGCAGGTATTTCACTGGATCAACTTGATGCCGTTGCTTTCACAAGTTCACCAGGACTGATTGGAGCATTACTTGTGGGTACTGGCTTTGCAAAATCTCTTGCGCTTTCACTCGACATCCCTTTGATCGCAGTACACCACATGCAAGCCCATGTATTGTCCAACTTGATTGCTGATCCTCAACCGGAATTCCCTTTTCTCTGTTTGACAGTCAGTGGAGGCCATACACAGATTGTATTGTGCAAAGATGCTTTGAACATGGAAATCCTGGGAGAAACCCTTGATGATGCCGCCGGTGAAGCATTTGACAAGACAGCAAAGCTCTTGGGACTTCCCTACCCTGGTGGCCCTTTGATAGATCAATATGCCAAGGACGGAGATCCTCAAAAATTCCATTTTCCTGAACCACAAATCGAAGGACTCAATTTCAGTTTCAGCGGGGTCAAAACATCCATCCTGTATTTCCTGCAAAAGCAATTGAAAACCGATCCTGATTTTATCAGCAAACACCTGCCCGATATCTGTGCTTCAGCCCAATATTGCATTGTCAACATCCTCCTGCACAAACTCAAAAAAGCCAGCCTGCAGACCGGCATAAAAACCATTTGTCTTGCGGGTGGCGTTTCTGCCAACAAAGGACTCAGGAATGCCATAAAAGAAATGGCAGAAAAATACCATTGGAAATTATTTATCCCTGAAATGGAATATTGCACTGACAATGCCGCAATGATTGCCATCACCGGCTACCATAAATTTCTGGCTGGGTTTAGCAGCCCTCTTACCGTTTCTGCATCTGCCAGGGCTACTTGGTAAACACATTTTTATCATGGCAAATTCCTATTTCAGGTTCAAGCAGTTTACCATACATCAGGAGAACTGTGCCATGAAGGTTACTACAGATGCTTGTCTGTTTGGTGCATGGGCCAATACAAAAATACCATCAGCAGAAACCCTATTGGACATCGGTGCGGGTACCGGCCTGCTCTCCCTCATGCTTTCACAAAACAAGTCGATCAAGATCGATGCCATTGAAATAGAAACTTCCTGTCATGGTCAGCTATGCCAGAACATACAAGATTCTCCCTTCAGCAGCACCATCAATGCAATTAAGGGAGACATCAAGGACTGGGAAACAGACACGCGATATCAGGTTGTTATTTCCAACCCACCTTTTTACGAAAAGCAGCTCAGGTCTGACCAGGCAGGCGTCAATCTGGCAAGGCATGCCGACGGACTAACCCTTGATGCCCTTTTTTTCCATGCAAAAAGATTGATGAGCAGCCAAGGTTTTTTTTATGTGCTGATACCCTATTACAGAAAGGCTGAATGCATGGATATGGCGAGCCAATTTCAACTATTTCCTGTCAGCGTCGCCGATGTAAAACAAAGTCCATTTCACGATCCTTTCAGGGTGATGATTCAATTTTCTACAAGCCCCGGCAACAGCGAAACCGAAACCATCATCATCAAAAAAAATGCATCAGAATATTCTGATGCATTCAAATTGCTGCTGGAGCAATATTATTTAAATCTCTAGTTTATTTATTTCTTCCCCAACCCAACCAGTCATTTGCATTCGCATAAATCATCAAACCGAAAAGGATAACCATTCCCACTATTTGAGCGTATTCCAAAAATTTCTCATTGGGTTTCTTTCCAGTGATCATCTCAATTAAGGTAAAGACAACATGTCCACCATCCAATGCAGGGATGGGCAGGAGGTTCATGAACGCCAATACAATGGAGAAAAATGCAGTGATGTTCCAGAAAGCTTCCCAATCCCAAGCGTATTTAGGAAAAATGGATCCCATTGACTTGAATCCACCCAGGCCTTTGTAGGCACCTGTAGATGGGTTCAGGATTTTTTTGAATTGAGCGATATAGAAACCGAGTTTATCAATTGCCTTGCTCACTCCTGCTGGGAATGAAGCAAAGAAGCCAAACTTCCTTGTTTCAAATTGATAGAGGCCGTCGTTTTGCATCTCATCCATGCTGGGAACAGCAGGGAAAAAACCAATGGAAGTATCGGCACTAACAACTGAATGGATGACCACTTCATTGCCGTTGCGCAATACATGCAGCGCAATGCTGTCTCCAGCCCTGTTTAAAATGGCTGGCTTTACCTGATCAAAGAAATCGATTTTCATGGAATCAATGCCAATGATTTTATCCTTGGCCATTAAACCATTTTTGGCAGCAGCAGTCCCTTCACCAACTTCACCTACAATACAAGGCACACGGGGCATCAATAAGACAGTCCGCTTTCCTTTTTCAACAATTTTTTCAATGAAATTAACGGGAATAACAAGGTCTTTGACTTCGCCATTGCGGTCAATCGTCATCTTCTCTCCCAACAACATGGCGGCATTGAGGTCTTCAAAATATTTGACAGGTTCACTGTTGACGGAAAGGATTTTATCTCCCGTTTTAAGGCCCACTTCGTTGACAACAGTATCTACCACCCAAACACCATTGGTGAGGCTTTGATTGGGCAATTTGGTTTCACCCCATGTAAAGAGGATCATGGCATAAATGAAAAATGCAAGCAATACATTGACCGTTACACCACCGATCATGATGATCAATCGCTGCCAGGCTGGTTTGCTGCGGAACTCCCAAGACTGGGCAGGCTGCTTCAGCTGCTCCTTGTCCATGCTTTCATCAATCATCCCAGCAATTTTGACATAGCCACCCAGGGGCAACCAGCCAATACCATATTCTGTTTCACCTTTTTTCTTTTTGAAAAGAGAGAACCAGGGATCAAAAAAAAGATAGAATTTATCAACCCTGCATCCGAAGATTTTGGCAGGAATAAAATGGCCCAACTCATGAAGAATAACCAGTATTGAGAGAGAGAGAATCAGTTGCCCGGCTTGCAATCCAACTGCATTCCAATTGATATCCAACAGCACGTTTAAATTCATTGTAAAAGATTAGGATGTAAATATAAAGAATAAAGGCAGGGAAGACAACTGAAATGGGACAAGCGGAAGAACAGGCTTACAGGTTGATCAATGTTGCTGCAAAATTCCTTGCCTCGCCATCGCTATCAAAATACTCCTGCAAGGTGGGGCGTTCGATGAAGGCAACATTGGCCATGGTTTGTTCAATCACTTCCGTCATGTCGAGAAAACCAAGCCTGTTTTTGAGAAAGCCATAAACGGCAAGTTCATTGGCGGCATTAAGGATGCAGGGCATGTTGCCACCCTTGTGGAGGGCGGAAATGGCAAGGCCAAGGTTCCTGAATGTCTTATAATCAGGTGGGTCAAAACTTAAGGTAGCAGATTTGGCGAAATTGTATCGGGGAAAATCATTGGGAATCCTTCGGGGATAGGCCATGGCATACTGAATGGGCAACTTCATGTCAGGCAGCCCCATCTGGGCTTTGATGCTGTTGTCCTTGAACTGAACCATGCTGTGGATGATGCTCTGCGGATGGATCACAACCTCGATCTGTGATGGCTCAAGGTTGAAAAGCCATTTGGCTTCAATCATTTCCAGCCCTTTGTTCATCAATGTTGAAGAGTCAATCGAAATCTTGGCCCCCATGCTCCAGTTCGGATGGGCAATGGCATGCTCCCTTTTGACATTCACCAGGTAATTGGGCTTTCGGCCTATGAACGGACCACCTGAGGCAGTAAGGATGATTTTTTCGATGGGATTGGCGGCTTCCCCAACAAGACATTGAAAAATGGCAGAGTGCTCTGAATCAACGGGGAGGATTGCAACCCCTTTTTCAGCAGCCAATGCCATGACCACATCGCCGGCTACAACCAGGGTTTCTTTGTTGGCCAATGCGATGTCTTTTCCGGTTTCAATGGCCTTCAGGGTAGGTTTCAATCCTGCAAAACCAACAATGGCAGCCATCATCAGGTCAAAGCAATCCATAGCTGCTGCTTCTTCAAGCGCTGCTTCACCTGCCAAAACCATGATGCCTTTGGGGGAAAGCGCCTCTTTCACCAATGCATATTTTGATGATTGGGTGATGACCACAACGGCAGGCAAGAATTCCAAGGCTTGCTCTATCAGCAACTCATGGTTGGAATGGGCCGTAAGCACGGTAGCTGAAAAAAGAGTTGGATTGGCCCTGATTACCTCAAGCGTCTGCTTTCCTATCGATCCGGTAGAACCAAAAAGGCCCACCCGCTTCATTGAAGCGGGATTGATTCCTTCAGCATCAAACTGGTTCGAGAAGTCAAATTCCATCCGGTAAATTTATAGGTTGTTGGCCATCTTTTCAAGTTCTGCTGCAATCTTCCTGTCATTGCTCAATCTAGGCACCTTATTTTGACCACCCAGTTTCCCTTGAGAACGCATAAAATCAATGAAGGCATTTTTCTTGAGAGGGGTAATTACAAGCGGTTTAAGGATATTACCCCTGATCAAGTCATCATAATAAATATTCTTTGAACGCATGTGCTGGTCAACCTCAGCAGCAAATGCAGCAAGGTCTTGCGGATCCTCCTCAAATTCAACAAACCACTCGTGGTAAGATTTGCCCTGGTCTTGGGTAACCATGGGGGCCACCGTAAATTCAACCACGCGGATTGCCTTTTCGTTAGCGGCTTTCATGAGACTGTATTCAACCTCCTCGCCTATCACATGTTCTCCAAATGCAGAAATGAAATGCTTGATGCGACCAGAGACTATGATTCTGTATGGGTCAAGAGAAACAAACTTCACGGTATCACCAATATTGTATCCCCAGAGACCCGCATTGTTGTTGATGATCAGGGCATAATTCTCGCCGATCTTCACATCTTTCAACGAAAGCCTGGTAGGATTTTCATTGAAAACTTCGCCGGCAGGAATGAATTCAAAGAATATGCCTGAGTTGGTATTCAGCAAAAGCCCTTCCTCTTCCCTGGTGTCTTGAAAAGCAAAAAAACCTTCAGAAGCAGGAAAAGTTTCAATAGTATCTACTTTCCGACCGATGCTTTCCATCAGCTTGGCACGATACGGGCTAAAATTGACACCGCCATGCACCAAAACACTGAAATCAGGAAACAGATCCCCGATTTTTTTACCTGTCTTTTCCATCAACCTGTCAAAATACATCTGCATCCATGGTGGTATACCACTGATCAGCGTCATGTTGCGGGCGACAGTGTCTTCAACAATTTTTTCCAGCTTGGACTCCCAGTCTTCGATACAATTGGTTTCAAAACTTGGTAGCTGATTCTTTTTCAGGTAACTGGGAATGTGATGGTTGACAATCCCGCTGAGCCTGCCTGTAGGTATTCCACCAATTCGGTCAAGGGTAGGAGAACCGGAAAGGAAAATCATGTTGCCATTGGCAAAATTGGCATTTCCAGATGTGGCTATATAACAAAGCAAGGCATTCCTTGCGGTACCAATATGGTTGGGAATGGAATCAGCAGTAATCGGAATATATTTGGCACCGGACGTTGTACCAGAGGTCTTGGCAAGGTAAATGGGCTTGCCCGGCCAAAGAATATTGGCCTGTCCCTCTTTTATTTTTGCTATATAAGGGCTGAACTTTTCATAGTCCCTGATGGGCACTGCCTGTATAAATGATTGATGATCAGACACTTCTGCAAGAAGATGTTCTTTCCCAAACGCAGAAGCTTTGCCTTTTTTAACCAGCGCTGCCAGAATGCTCTCCTGATCCTCCAAGGCAGAGCGCATGGATTTCTGAACTTTTTTATAAACGATATTTGCAAAAGGCTTGGCCAGATACGATTTGATCTTCATATGGAATCATTCGTGAGAGTGGCAAAGATAGGTTCCACTCATCAATAGAAACAGCCCCCAAGAAATATTAGTTTTAAAATTGGGGGAAAATTAAATTATACTTACCTTCGCACTCCTAAATTTTGAATTATCATGTTTGCAATTGTAAAAATAGCAGGTCACCAGTACAAGGTTGAAGCCGGACAGCAGCTGTATGTTTCCCATATTGAGGGAAGTGTAGGCGACAAGATTGAAATCCTAGAGGTTTTGCTTGTTGACAATGATGGAAAACTTTCCGTTGGAAAGGATGTAACAGTTAAAGTCAGTGCTGAAATCCTCAGTGAGGTTCAGGGTGACAAAGTGATTGCATTCAAAATGAAAAGAAGAAAGGGTTTCCGTAAAAAAATCGGACACCGTAAATTGTATACCAAGCTCAGGATTGAAAGCATCGCCTGATCTATTTAAAAGTTATCATTTAAAAAACAAGCGTCATGGCACATAAGAAAGGTGAAGGTAGCGTTAAGAACGGTCGCGATTCACACAGTAAAAGACTTGGCATCAAGATCTTTGGTGGTCAACCTGCTATTTCAGGTAACATCATTTTGCGTCAGCGTGGTACCCAGTACCATCCTGGTAAAAATGTTGGAGTAGGCAAAGACTGGACTATTTTCGCAACATCTGATGGTGTTGTTGAATTTAGGAAATCAAAGAACAACAAGACTTTCGTATCCATCGAACCTGTTGTAACTGCCGGATAATCATTGCTTAAAATAATTTTTTTTGCATATTAGAAAAACTGTTTATACTTTTACTACGTTAAACATTTTCTAAACCATTAAATTCTAAACAAAATGGCAACTGCAAAAAAAGCTGCACCTAAGAAGGCTGCAAAGAAAGCTGCTCCTAAAAAAGCTGCTAAAGCCGCTCCTAAGAAAGCTGCTGCTAAAGCTGCTCCTAAGAAAGCTGCAAAGAAAGCTGCTCCTAAAAAAGCTGCAAAGAAAGCTGCTCCTAAGAAAGCTGCTAAAGCTGCACCAAAGAAAGCCGCTAAAGCTGCTCCTAAAAAAGCTGCTAAAGCCGCTCCTAAGAAAGCTGCTAAAGCTGCTCCGAAGAAAGCTGCAAAGTAATCTTCCAACAGTTAAAAGTATAGAGTCCCGCTTCGTGCGGGACTTTTTTTTGTCAAAGAACAACTGCACATCATGCCAGACAATTACGCCATTGCCGATCAATTCAGTCTCTTGAGCAAATTGATGGATATTCACCAGGAAAACAGCTTCAAATCAAAGTCTTATGGCAGCGCCGCATTTTCCATCGAAAAATTACCCCTGCAGCTCGAATCCATTCCAAAGGAGCAAATTGCATCACTGAAAGGAATTGGAGATTCTACTGCAAGAAAAATCATTGAAATGCTGGAAACAGGGAAGCTATCAGCACTGGAAGAATTGATTTCAAAAACGCCTGAAGGCGTATTGGAGATGATGCAGATAAAAGGCATCGGCCCTAAAAAGATTTCTACCATCTGGAAAGAAATGGGTATTGAAGGGTTGGGAGAACTGCTTTATGCCTGCAACGAAAACAGGTTGCTCCTTTACAAGGGATTTGGTGAGAAAACGCAAAAGAATGTAAAGGAAGCCATAGAGTTCTACTTCAGGCACCAGGGGCATTTTCTCTATGCAGACATTGAAACCTATGCTTTGCACATGCAGGCAGTTTTTGCATCACAATTCAAGGAAAACAAGTTCATGCTTTGCGGAGATTTTGTCAGACAAATGCCTACCCTGGAAAAACTTTGCTGGGTAACGGATTGCAATACACAACAGCTTAGCACATTTCTCAAGAATAATGGCTTTGAAACAGTTGATGAAACTGATGAAGTCTTGCAATCAAAAGGCATTGAAAACGTACTGCTGGAGTTTCAATTTTCTCCGACAGACCAACTCCAAAAAAGAAGTTTTATCCTCAACGGCTCAGCAGCATTCATTGATGCATGGTTAAACAAATACCCAGCTTCATTGGATAATATGCATACAGACCAGGATGCATTCTCAGCAGCTTCCATCCACTATATCCCATCGTTCCTGAGAGAGGACCCTGCTATCATTGAAAAAGCAATCAAAGGATCAGTGATGGACATTGTACAACCAACAGACATCAAATCGATCATCCATAGCCACAGCGATTGGAGCGACGGCACCAATACCATTGAAGAAATGGCCAAAGCCTGCATCGATAAAGGATTTGAATACCTGGTCATCAGCGACCACAGCAAATCTGCTTTCTACGCAAATGGCCTGACAGAAGAAAGGGTGAAAGCGCAGCACCAGTACATTGATGAATTGAACAGAAAATATGCCCCATTCAAGATTTTCAAAAGCATTGAAAGCGATATCCTCAACGATGGGTCATTGGATTATTCAGACAGTCTGCTCAGCACATTTGACTTGGTCATTGCTTCTGTTCACTCCAATCTTAAAATGAGCGAGGAGAAGGCCATGCAGCGCGTGATGGCAGCGATTGAAAATCCATTCACCGCCATCCTAGGACACCCGACTGGAAGGCTGTTGTTGAGCAGAAAGGGCTATCCCCTTGATCATGAGAAGATCATTGATGCATGTATTACCAACAAGGTAGTAATTGAAATCAATGCGCATCCCAGAAGACTTGACCTAGACTGGACCTGGGTTGCCAGGGCCCAAGAAAAGGGAGCAATGTTATCGATCAATCCGGATGCACACAATGTTGATGGATACAATGATATCCGTTATGGCACCCTCGCGGCACAGAAAGGTGGATTGAAAAAAGAAAATAATCTCTCCAGCTTTAGCCTTACTGATTTTGAAGCCTATTTACGAAATTAACGATTCAATGGTTTTTGACTTCATTCCAGATCTCATCCATTTGCTCGAGGCTTAGATCTGTCATGCGCTGACCCTTTTCAGTGATGATTTTTTCCATGGACTGGAAGCGGGTCAAGAATTTTTTATTGGTTCTTGCCAAAGCATTGTCTGGATCTATGTTCAAAAACCTGGCATAATTGATGACCGAAAACAGCAGATCTCCTATCTCCTCTTCAATTTTCATTTTTTGATTTTCACCAACATCAGGTTTGTCTGATGAATCCAATTGTTGTGCATCATATTGTTCAACCTCTACCCTCACCTCTTCCATTTCCTCCTTCACTTTTTCCCAAACCTGTTCTTTTTTCTCCCATTCAAAACCCACCTGCTTGGCTTTTTCCTGAATCCGCATGGCCTGTACCATCGGAGGCAAAGACCTTGGAACCCCACTCATCACTGAAGTTTTACCCTCCTTGAGTTTTAAATTTTCCCAATTCCGTTTTACTTCCTCTTCATCTTTGACGACCACATCACCATAAATATGTGGATGCCGAAAAATCAACTTATCACAAATACCGTTGATGACATCCTCAAAGGTGAACTGCTTTTGCTCTGTGCCTATTTTGGTATAAAAAAGGATGTGCAGGAGGATGTCACCCAACTCCTCACGAATACCTTTCCAGTTCTCATCAGTAATTACATCAGCCAATTCGTGACACTCTTCAATCGTCAACTGTCTCAGGGTATGAATGGTTTGTTTGCGATCCCAGGGGCATTGCTCACGCAACTCATCCATAATTTTTTCTAACCTAACGATGGCGTGATTACTCATGTATTTTGTATTTTTTTGACAGGTCAAGGAGCTCAATGTTTTTGAAATCAATTTCCTGGCCCTCACTCTGCAAGGCGATAAATCCGCTCTTGAGCAATTTGCCATCAATCTTGATAGCCGGATCATACCCATTGGCAACGCCTCCTCCGATCTGTGGTTTGGTGTATTGCAATACAGTATCACCATTGATGATATGGGTAACCAGGGAATCACCAAGTACAATCAATTCTGCATGCACCCACTGGTCTCCAAAATAGGTTTTAGACGTTGAACTGATGCAATGCCTGGGATCTTTTTTCCCTTGAAAAAAGACATCAGTTCCGGGAGAACACATGTTTCCTGTGGGCCTGGATAGCCCATCTTCCAACCCTCCCAAGACCTGAAACTCAACAGAGATGGGCCAATCCTGTTCCTTTAGAATAGTGCGGGGATCCTGGGAATGGTACATGACACCAGAATTGATCTTGGTATACGATGGAGCATCTTTGCGCCAGATGCCTGTAAAACGGTAATCAAACTTCAGCTTGAAATAGGAGAACGGTTTGTTGTAAAAAAGATGACCATAACGGTTGTTGAACTGCTCGTACTTGTCATAACGAACTTTAATTACGCCATCTTCTGCACGGAATGTATTGCCATAGTTGTCTCCCACATCATGGTGAAAAATCTTTACAGTCCAATTGTCAAGGTCTTTGCCATTGAAGAGTTTGATCCATTTTTCCTTTGGTGGGAAACTGAAGGACAGGAATAAGAAGGCAATGATGAATAGGCCAAGAAATCTTTGCATGGAGAAAAAATATGGATTGGAAGATACGGAATTGCCCAGAATTTGGTGGCATTGGGGATTTTCTAGAGATATTGTAAAATATAAGTAAATTGAAGAAGAGAAAATTTAAATTTCACATGCGCATGGGAAAGATTTTGATTTATATACTGCATTCTTTAAGAAATACACATTGGGTATCACTCATCATACTACAGCTATGCTTTTCAATAGCAGTACAAGCACAAAATCGACCTAATGTCATTTTCATTCTTACTGACCAATGGAGATCTACAGCTTTTGGTTTTGCAGGCGATACCCAAGTAAAAACGCCCTACATTGACCAATTCTCAAAAGAGTCTGTCATCTTCAAGAACTGTGTATCTGTCATGCCCATTTGCACTCCCTACAGGGCTGCGTTGATGACCGGAAGATTTCCGACTTCAACAGGAATGTTCATGAATGATCTTTATCTGCCAGAAAAGGAATTGTGTATGGCTGAAATATTTAAAAAACAAGGCTATGCAACTGCTTTTTATGGGAAGTGGCATCTTGACGGGCACGGGCGGCTGAATAATGTGCAACCCTTCAGAAGGCAGGGATTTGATTATTGGAAAGGCGTCGAATGTACACATGACTATAATAAAATGCCCTATTTTGAAAACAATGAGCTGAATGTTAAATACTGGGACAAATACTCAGCTTTCGCTATTGCGGAGGATGCTGCAAACTATCTTGAACAAGCGTCAAAAAGCGATAATCCCTTTTTGCTTTTTCTTTCGATTGAATCACCTCACTTTTCTCAGCACAAAGCACCCCAGCAATACCAGGACATGTATCCCAAAGAAAAACTGGTGTTGAGCCCCAATGTGATCGAAGATAAATTCCCCAATATTAGAGAAAATCTTAAACAGTATTATGCACATTGCACCGCAACGGATGAGGCTATTGGTGATTTAATAAGCAAAATCAAGTCGTTGGGTTTATATGATAATTCTATCATCATTTTAACAGCTGATCATGGTGAAATGATGGGTTCACATGGTGTCAGACCACATGAAAAGCAGATTTCCTGGGATGAGTCGGTCAAAACACCTTTTTTGATCCGCTATCCTGGAATCGGCAACAATGCCGGTAATCTGACCCATACCCCTATCACCACACCGGATGTATTGCCTACAATGTTGTCATTGGCAGGTCTTTCGATACCCCGGACCATTGAAGGCAGGAATATCTCTTCAGTTGTAAAAAACCCCACGGGAGTAAATAACAGAGCAGCCTTGTATATGAATGTATATCCCACCGCTCCAACGCCCTTCTCAGAATACAGGGCCATAAAAACCAACCGTTACACGTATGTAAAAACCCCTGACAAAGCATTGATGCTGTTTGATCATGTTACCGATTCTTTGGAACTCAACAATTTGATAGACAACAGCAATTACGCCCGGTTAAAGAAAAAAATGGATCGCTTGATGCAAAAAGAACTGAAGGCAATCGGCGACGAGCATTTCAAACCATCCGAGTATTATCTCGATAAATTCGGTTTAACAGAAATGGGTATCAAGCGTGGCGACATTATCAATACTTCAGGCAATCTCGGAAAGGTTTATACACCCAAATCTGATTAAATGAAAGGACGCTGCAACCTATCGTTTATTTTATTTTCCCTGCTCACTTTGTTTTCATTAAAAGGTTTTTCATCGCATCCCCCTTTGAGTGTTATCAAAAAGGGGAAATCAAGACCCAATATTCTGATCATTACGGTTGACGACTTAACCTACAATTCGGTAGGGGCATTTGGATGTAAAATACCTGGAATTACTCCGAACATTGATGCACTTGCGAGAAAAGGAATGCGGTTTACCCGAGGCTTCGTCAATACTGCCGTTTGCCAACCTTCCCGCCAAACAATGCTCACAGGACTTTATCCCCATAACAATGGTTCTGAAGGGTTAGAACCCATGAGCATCGATGTAGTTACCCTTCCGGAAAAATTAAAAAAAGCAGGATATACCAACGGAGTACTTGGAAAGGAAATTCACTATCAACCCATGGAAAAATTTCAATGGGATTATATTCCCTTTGTCACCGAAAAAGATTCAACATGGAGAAAGGGATCTGGGAGAATTCCTTCTTTTTTTTACGATTATGCCATGACATTCTTTAAGATGTCACAAAAAAACAATGAACCTTTTTTTCTGGTTGCCAACTCCCAGGATCCACACAGGCCTTTTTCAGGCACTGAAGAAGACCTGCAGTCATTTGAATTTAATCCTCTCGGCCAAACCCTTCAATTTCAACCTGATGAAATTGAGGTCCCCGCATTCTTACCTGATATACCTGAAGTCAGAAAGGAAATGGCACAGTATTACAGTTCTGTTCATAGGGCTGATCTTTCTATTGGCGAAATATTAAAGGCCTTATCCGAAAGCGGCATGGCCGATAATACACTAATCGTATTCATGAGTGACAATGGGTCAGCTTTTCCATACGGAAAATCACAGTGTTATTATAACAGCAACAGAACCCCACTCATTGTTGCTTGGCCAGGTGTAGTCAAGCCAGGTACGGTTGATTCCGCCCATTCAGTTTCAGGCATCGATTTGATGCCTACCATTCTTGATGCTGTGCAGCTTCCTCAGGTAACAAATGTTGATGGGAAAAGTTATCTGCCCTTGTTATTGGGCAAAAAGCAAAAAAACAAAAACCATGTCTACACGACCTACTATCAAATTTTTGCCAAAATAAGGTATCCGATGAGAAGTGTTTTAAATGATCGCTTTAGCTATATATATAACTTCTGGGCTGATGGTAAAACCAGTATGACTGGAGATGCAACAGGGGGACTGACCTGGAAAGCCATGCTTGCTGCGGCCAAAACAGATTCTGCTGTCGCCAAGCGTGTGAATTTCTACAAGTATAGAACACCAGAAGAACTTTACGATTATAAAAATGACCCCGATGCGCTTCATAACCTGATCGATGATCCAGCGTATCAACAGGAAATAAAAAAGCTGCGAAAACAAATGCTTAAGCTAATGATAAAGTACAAGGATCCAGCCTATGAAACATATAGGGACAGAAATAGAAAAGATGTGATCAATGACTTTATGAAGCAGCAAAAAGAAAAAGCCAAAAACACAGGAAAGAACATTTTATTTTAGCAGGTAACTTGATCCTTAGATTACAATCCTGGAGGAACAAAAGCAATCTTAGATGCACTCAAATGTGAAAACAATTTATTTTTTAATCCATTGATTGCACCGGCGTACTTATCTTCTTTGATCAAATTGTATTTTTCCCCGGGATCTACTTTTAAATCAGAAAAGACCTCTCTTGGACGTTCACCATGCTTATCATCAAGCTGATATTTATATCGGCCGTTGTGGATCACATATCCCAGCTGACTTTCAATGAAAAGCTCAGTTCGCCAGTTGTTTACTTTTTTTTCGTTCAGCAACGGTACCAAAGACCTTCCTTGAAGCCCTTTTGGTGGTTGTATCTGCGCAAGTTCACAAAGTGTAGGGAAAATATCCAGCCCGTTGCTAACCAGATGCTGGTTATCGACTTTCCCTTTGTTTTTCAAACCAGCATAAGAAATGATAAACGGCACCCTTGCTGATTCCTCATAAAATACAGTTTTGTGTTCCAGCTTATGAGCACCATCCATTTCTCCATGATCTGCAGTAAACACAATGATGGTGTTTTCTCTTAGTCCCGATCGATCAAGTGCACCCAATATCTGCCCAATAAGTACATCTACTTTTTCTGTAAGCCGCGCATATGCCCACCGGTGTAACCGCCAGTCGTCCTCCGTCCAGCTATCCCTAACTACTTTTCTAAACTTTCGAAGGCTGATCAGGCTGTCTACCGAATAGGTTTCTCCAATCCTGGGCATATGATTATCAGGTAATGGCGGACAATATTTTATAAAAAACTCATTTCTTGAAACTCCTTCTGGGATTTTTTTGGCCTCAAAAAGATCTGGCGGTGTAGCCTTTGCTTCGTTGCCTTCAGGCTCTCCAAAACCGATGGCATCGAAACAAATATCATGAGGGTTGATTAATGATGCAAAAAGCAGGAAAGGTTTGCTTTCAGGATTTCTGTTCACAAGAAAATCAGATACATCCAATGCAAGATTTTCCCTATCATTTCTGGTGATTACATTATAGCCCCAATTTGTTGCATTGGGTCCTTCAATTGGAACATGAAACTTACCTCCATAGTAAGTATCGTATCCGGCATTCCGGAATGTATGGCCCATAGAACGTGAATAAAGGCTTTGAATGAGTGATTTTCTATCCGGAGTGATATTGTAAGCATTTTCCCTGATGCCAGCAGATGAAGGCAAAAGACCAGTTTGTATCGAGAAACGGGATGGCATGCATACCGGATTAGTTACGTATGCTTTCTCAAAACGAATCCCGACAGATGAAAGTGCATCCAGTGATGGTGTCTTCAACCATTTATTTCCTGTACAAGATAACATCGTAGCACTGTGCTGATCAGTCATGATGATCAGCACATTCGGTCTTTTATGTTGATTGTTTATGGTTCCCGCTGATACTGTATGCTGAGCCTGGATTGAACTTATGGTCAATAAGACCAGAGCGCTGAAAGTATAGATTATAGATCGCATATTTTTAATCAATAGAAGTTATGCTTTAAGTAGCAACGTGAAAAAAGGGGGCTGCAGAAATAACCATCCTTGAATTTAAGCCTGAATATTCATTAATGCAGATAATTTTTCCGAAAAAGAAAAGACCCGCTTGGTTCGCAGGATTGGATTGTCTTCGCTGCGCTCAGACATCCTTAGGGGGCTACAAACGCCCTTCCCTCGCCGAAGGAGAGGAGT
>CAITQQ010000304.1 GCA_903894575.1 uncultured bacterium | reverse complement strand
GCATTGTTCATGATCAAGGCATTTGAGGATCTCGATCAATAAGATTCAATCCTTGCCTCTTCAATTCGATTTATAATGCTTCTGGGTGATGCTATTGTTTGAATGGCATTGTTGTATAGTCGTCATGAAATCCAAGCACATTGTCAAGATGATTGAATTCTTGATCCTCATGCATGGTTGTCAAAACCATGGCTTTCATACCGGCCTTATGTGCAGATTCAACCCCTTTGGGCACATCTTCAAATACGAGGCAGTCTTTGGGATGGATACCCAATAATGATGCGCATTTGAGGTAGGTTTCTGGATCAGGTTTGCTCTTCAAAACATCATCAGCACTGACGATCACGTCAAAATAATCCCGAATATTCAATCCGTCCAATACAAAATCGATATTGAACATGATGGCCGCAGAACCAATGGCCATCTTGATGTTTTTTTGTTTTGCAATGACCAACAAATCCATCAGCCCAGGCAAAAGGGCCAGTGATGGCTTGTATTCCGACTGATACTGTTTTTCCTTCTCAACACTCATTCTGTCTTTTTCTGCTGTGCTGAATCTCCCTGGAAAAATACGCTCAATGAGCTCATGGTTCTTGCCGTAACATTCTGCTTTTGCTTGCTCTTTGGTGATTCCAGCCCCAAGGCTGTTCAGGATTCTGTGCCAGCTCCGGACATGATAATCCATGTCATCGATCATAGTTCCGTTGAGGTCAAACAGAAAAGCTTTGAATCCGTCCATCATTTCAGCTTAAGGATTTGAGTGCCAGCCAACATAAAGCATCCAAGACCATAATCTTCAAAGTCTGGTGTTTTATCGAAGCCTACGGGTTGTCCATCCTTGGGCTCCTTTCCAGTACCCTGAACATAGCCCAGTTTTCCATTGGGATGCACAATTTCAGTTGTCATGGCATTCCAAGCATTGATGATGGAAGGAGAGTAGGTGGTTTTGTCCAGTATGCCCTTGTTGATGCCCCATGCAAAACCATAAATGAACAGCGATGTTCCTGAAACTTCTTTGCCTCCAAAGTGGTTAGGGTCGTTCAGGCTCACGTTCCAGTAGCCATCGGGTCTTTGCAGCGGAAGCAATGCCGCACACATGTTTTTGAAATCCTCGAGGTATTCATCATAATGCGGATCAGATTTCGGCAGTTCATCCAAGGTCCTGGCCAAGGCAGCCACTACCCAGCCATTGCCCCTGCTCCAATAACAATCTTCACCATTGGGTTCTTTGTAGGGCGGAACAAAGTCCTTGTCGCGCCACCACAAATGCTCTTTGTTGTTGTAAAGCCCATTGCCTCCATGCTTGTTTTTTGTGAAGGCATACATCTCATGCATCCTGTTGAAATAACTGGTATCGTTATAAAGGTTTCCCAGTTTTACGAAAACAGGCATTGCCATTTGAAGGGCATCAATCCAGTTCCAGTCATCAATTTTGGAAGACTGCTTCATGTTGTCAATGCTTGCCTTGATGGCGGTGATGCGCTCAGGATGCCTTTTCCCATCCATTAGATAGAGATC
>CAITQQ010000303.1 GCA_903894575.1 uncultured bacterium | reverse complement strand
GGCAGAACAATTCCTGACCATCTCCTATGCTAAACAAAAGGATGATGGGAAAGACCTTGAAGCCAGCATGTTTTTGGAAGAAATCAAGGCAGGTCATGCCCTGCCAGAAGACAATCCGATTCCTTCAGAAAATACCATCACAGAGTTCAATCTGGTGCGCTTGCTTTCAGCACATTCGCCCATCATTGAAAAAATGGATTCAGACATCATCGACAAGGCATTGGACAAATTTTCAATGAATGTCACGGCACTGAACAATTACCTCAACTGCCCGCTTCAGTTCTATTACAACAACCTGATTCGTATCCCATCACCTAAAAACGAAACCCTTGAATTTGGCTCTGGTGTTCACTTTGCACTGGAATCTTTTTTCAATAAAATGAAACAAGACCCCGGCAACAACTTCCCATCTAAGCAAGAATTGATTGAGGATTTTGTGCTCTATCTCTACCGCCACAGGGAGAGTTTCACCAAAGAGGAATTTGAAAGAAGGATGGAATACGGACGCGAAATCCTTGACAAATACTACGAGAAAAAAATCAATGGTTTCAACAAGATTGTCTCTGTTGAAAGAAATATCAGGAATGTGATCGTGGATGGGGTTCCGCTGAAGGGAAAGATCGACAAGATGGAATTTGACGGACACAAGGTCAATGTGGTGGACTATAAAACAGGAAACCCAGACAATGCAAAAGCTAAACTCAAGAATCCCCAAAACGATCCGCCCCATGGTGGAGACTATTGGCGCCAGGCGGTATTCTACAAAATTTTGATCGACAACAATGAGCAGGGAAAATACCAGGTCATGAGCACCGAGTTCGATTTTGTGGAGCCCAATGCCAAAAAAGAAATCAGCTCCATTCTTGTTCCCATCTCAAAAGAAGATACGGATGCGGTAAGACAGCAGATCCAATTTGTTTGGGATAAAATCCAGGCGCGGGACTTCTACACGGGTTGCGGAAAAGAAGACTGCCACTGGTGCAATTTTGTCAAAACCAACAAACTGCAGGTGGGATTCATTGAGGAAGAACAGGAGGTGCTTTTTGATTAACTTTGCAGCACATCATGAAATTCATTCATTGCATCATTTTTGCTGCCCTCCTCAGTTCCTGTGGACAACAGGTTCCGCCTACAGGTGGACCAAGGGATTCCATTCCACCAAAATTGGTGGCGGCATTGCCTGAATATGGTGCCAAAAATTTCAAGGGCAACAAGATCACCCTGGTATTTGATGAATACATTACCCTTGAAAATCCTTATGAAAAACTCACCTATTCCCCTACTCCGAAAAACAATCCCAATGCAGAAGGGAAGCTGAAAACGGTTACCATAAAACTAAAAGATACCCTGGAGGAAAACACCACTTACAGCATTGATTTCGGTGAAGCCATCAAAGACATCAATGAAAACAACATCCTCAAGGACTTCACCTATACCTTCTCAACAGGCGCCTACATTGATTCTGCATACCTGACAGGCAAAGTGATCATCGCAGAAACCGGAAAGGTAGACAGCACCATGATTGCAGTGCTTCACCAGCAAATGGACGATTCAGCGGTGGCCAAACAAAAGCCGCGTTATTATACCAGGCTCAAAGGCGACGGCAGTTTCCTCTTCAGGAACCTTCGTCCTGGCCAATACAATGTTTTTGCCATCAAGGATGCAGACGGTGGAAAGAAATATGATCAATCCAGTGAGTTGATTGCATTCCTGAACAGTCCCATCAACATTGGTACAGACACATCCACACTACTGTATGCCTTCGAAGAAGAACAAGAAGCCAAGCCTGCACCAAAATCAACCACAAAACCTGCCGTCAACAATAAAAAAGGAGAGGACAAAAGGTTGAAGTTCAGCAATAACCTGGAGGGCGAGAGGCTGGACCTGCTTTCAAACCTTATCCTGACCACAGAACATCCCCTGAAAAAACTGGATTCATCCAAAATTCGTTTCACAGACAAGGATTTCAAAGCCATCACCGGTTTCAGATTGGACAAAGACAGCACCGGAAAACAACTCATCATCAAACACCCCTGGACAGAAAATACAGCATACAACCTGATCCTTGAAAAAGATTTTGCCCTAGATACCATGGACAATAAATTCATGAAAACCGACACCATTGGTTTTACTTCAAAAAAAGAATCGGATTATGGCAGCATCGACATCAAAATCGCCAATATCGACAGCAATCTGCATCCAATTCTGTTGCTGTTGAAAGACAACAAGATTGTGCTTCAGCAACAGGCCAAGCAGGAAAAATACAAGATCAAATTGTTCAATCCAGGAGAGTACCAGATCAGCATCCTTTTTGACCTCAACAACAATGGCAAGTGGGATACTGGCAATTATTGGAAAAAACTGCAGCCCGAAAAAGTGGTGGCCAGGAAACAAACCCTGCAAATCAGGGCCAACTGGGACAATGAATTGAGAATCGATCTCAAAGACATTCAGTAATTTTGCAGATGCATTTATCCTCCAACCTTCTCGAAGCAGCCGTCAAAGAGTTTTCCCGCCTTCCAGGCATCGGGAAAAAAACGGCACTGAGACTGGTGCTTCATTTGCTCAAACAGGAGGAAGCCGAGGTGTCGCAATTCAGCGAAACCATTGACAGGATGAGAAAAGAAATCAAGTTCTGCAAGACTTGTTTCAACATTTCAGACCTTGATCAGTGCACCATTTGCAGCAATGCCGGCAGAAAAAAAGAAGTGATTTGTGTGGTAGAAAACATCAGGGATGTGATTGCCATTGAGTCGACGGAGCAGTACAACGGGGTTTACCATGTTTTGGGCGGTGTAATCTCTCCGTTGGATGGCATAGGCCCTGACCAACTCACCATTTCAGCACTGGCAGCAAGGATTCCAGTGGAGAACACAAAGGAGATTGTTTTTGCCTTGAGCCCAACCATTCAAGGAGATACCACCATTTATTATATCCGCAAAAAGCTCAACAATGCTGAGCTCCGCTTTACGACAATCGCCCGTGGGATTGCCTTTGGTGGTGAGCTCGAATTCGCGGATGAAATGACCTTGGCCAAGAGCATCAGGAACAGGCTCCCTGTAGACAGTTATATACAGTAAAACCCTGTCCACCTTGCCTTTGAACCCATGCTCCTTTTAACTACCTTTGCGTCTCTATACAAAGCATGAAAGATATTTCCACACTACTCAAAGAAAGGATCCTCGTGATTGATGGCGCCATGGG
>CAITQQ010000302.1 GCA_903894575.1 uncultured bacterium | reverse complement strand
ACTCAACACAGTTATCCCTCCTACGTTGGGATGGTCGGCATAGGCAGCCAGCAAATTTTCGAGGATGGCAGAATCCTGTCTTGTACCGCCACAACCACCCTGGTGGTTGAGGAACTTGATGCCATCGACGTTCTTGAAAACCCTGTTGCTATTTGTCCCGGAACCTGATCCTTGCAAATGAAGGTCAGCACCCAGTTCTTCTCCCTTCTCGTATGCTTCTTTCAGCATGTGGGTGTAAGCCTTGTATTTGTCTGTTACCGCATAACCCAGTTCATTGTGCATTGCTTCGCGGATCACATCAAGGTTCCTGTTTTCGCAGAAAACTGTAGGAATAAACAGCCAGTAGTTGGCAGTTCCTACCCTACCATCTGTTCTATGGTAACCGTTGAACGTTCTGCCTGCATATTTTGAAACATCAGGAGCCGTCCATTTGTATTCAGCGGCCCGATACGCATAAGGATCTGCCGCATGATGAAGGTTCTCAGTGGTCATCAGCCCTCCTTTCTTGACATCGTATTGTACTTTCCCTACGAGAACGCCATACATGATCACCTCACTTCCTTTGGAAAGGTCTTCTGTATAAAATTTATGTTTGGCCTGTACCTTTTCCTGCATCTCGTATTCAGATCCCTCAAACGCAATGATTTCGCCTTTTTCGAGGTCGCGCAATGCTACAATCACATTGTCTTTGGGGTGTACTTTCAGAACAATTTTCTTCATTGTCAATGTTGGATTAACCGGTTAAAACAAGTGGCTAAGCTAAGCAAAATCCTGCTCTTGGGAAAGTGGAATTACGCAATCGTTGGCGGTAGAAAACTTCTTGGATCCATCGCAATCAACTAATTTTTGGATGCCGCTTCAAATACCCTCACATAGTCAACATAAGACTTGGCTATTCCTCCATTTTGGATAAATTCATTTTTGCGGACGTCTCCATCCAGCCAGTTGTTCTCTCCAAAACAGCTTCCTGAGAAATAGAGAAAATGCGCCACATGGGGTATCAGTTTTAGATCAGTCATTTCACGCACAATTTTGCCATCCAGGTAAAACTTTAAGAAAGTTGGAGACCATTCAAAACCAAATACATGGTATTCCTCGTTATGAATGCCCGGGGCTTTCACAAGGGCTCCATTTGATTTGTGTGCGGGTTTCCCATATCCATCCCAATGCAGGCCCAAAGAATAGGCATCCGCCTTTGTTCCCTCCACAATATCAATTTCACATCCGTCATTGGCCGTACCATCTACTCCTTGGGGTGCTTTCATTCCGTTCCCTTCCGGCATCATCCAAAATGCCATCTGGTAACCATTTGGCTTTACAATGTGCATGCGGGTTTCGATGAAGCCATAGGTTGGGGCATACTTCCCCTTGGAATTGAACCTGCCTGCCAGATAGGTGGTGTCTTCAGTCATCAGTTTTCTGTAGTAAATAAAGATATTACCCTCTTTTTCTTCAACCTGTTGCTCATTTGCGAGCAACATGAGATCCGTTCTTTTTCGGCTGGTATTTTCCACATTCCATTTGCGTGCATCGATGGTATTGTCATTGAATTCATCAGAGAACACCAATTTCCATTTGGGAGTTTTTAAAAGGGAATCTTGCAAGGCCATGGGAAATGCATCTTGGGGCGTTTCTCGATCCACCATTGAATCCTTGGTTGATGGCGGTTTACCTGTAAGATCAGTGTTCCTGGCATTTTGTGCGATTGTTATTGAACAGTATGCCATGAAGGCGAGGAAGAGAAAATATTTTTTCATTGCGGTAAAATCGTTGTTCGGTTGTGTGGTAATCTAGTGAAAAATCTCTCAAAAAGAATTCCAAAGTTGATGATGAAACCAGAAAATCCTTTAAACTACATGTTCAGGTCAATGCATTGAGTATTATCTTTACTGTCCATAAAACAGATTATCATGGACAAACTAATTTTTTTTACAATAGTCCTGCTGGTTTCTCTTGCGTCATATGCACAACCTCCTGCAGGCAATGCTGAAAAAGGTGATTTTTACGGAGCCAAAGTAAAAGCAAAAGGAGCCATTCCAATGGCCGATTTAGTGAGTCAATTGGAAACCGTTTCAAACCTGGAAGAAACCAAGGTTACCGCAAAAATAGTAGAGGTTTGCCCCAACAAAGGATGCTGGCTGAAACTGGAACTACCTGACGGAAAGCAAGCGACAGTAAAAATGAAAGACTATGGCTTTTTTGTTCCATTGGCTGCCAAGGGAAAAACGGTTGTGATTGATGGCCAGGCTTCGATAAAAGTAGTTTCCGTCAAAGAACTAAAGCATTTTGCAGAAGACGCCAAGAAATCCCAGGCGGAAATAGATGCCATCACCCAACCCAAAAAAGAAGTGAATATTCTTGCAAAGGGGATTGTGGTGGTGAGTTAACGCTAGTAGACAAAGAAGCTGGATTTTACTTTAAATAATTTTCTTGTTTTAGATAATCAAATACCCTGTAAATTTTTTCTGTATTATCGGTAATCAACTCAAACATAGTGCTGTTGTTTTTCCTCAAATAAAATAGCCGTTCTTTTTGTTTCTCAACTATTTTGATTGAAGAATCATTCTGGATGGTATAATTAAAATCATTCACACTATCGTTGAATTTTATTTCCCCTTTGCCATTGGGTTTGAAAATTAAATGTTCATTGTTGTATTTCCATGAACCAATAATTTTACTTTCGGTGATACTAGTTGATGGATACTGGTTTTCTAATCGTCTATCTAATGCAATTTGAATTGTTTCAATATTGATGTTTTTAATATTGAATTCACTGATAAAAAGATTGGCGATTTCCATTACACTCTTTTTGAAAACGTCTGGATAAGCGGCACTTAAGCAGGTATGATTAATTTTGTCATAGAGTACAACATTTGCCTTACCACCGAATTCTTTAATCTTCTCGGCAAAATGTATACTTTGCGTATAATGACACAACCTGTCTTCTTTTCCATGCAATAAAAGTGAGACAGGTGGCTTATCCTTTAAATTATAAAATGCAGATGCCATTTTACTTTTTTCTTCAGTTTCTAAGCCATAGTTTTTCCTTGCTTCGGCATTGGGAAATGGGGATTTTTTTTCATCATGGTCTACCAAATTATACATCCCCTCTGCACCTACATAAACCTTGCAGTTCGGATATTTTTGAGCCATCACTGCAGAAAGAGTAGATCCTGCTGAAGCACCTCCAAAACCAATCCTGGCAGTGTCTGCGTTAAATCTGTTTGCATTGTCCAAAAACCACTTAACACTGGATTGTAAATCATTTATTGCATCGGAAAAACTGGCATTATTTCCTTTACAACGGTAGGCCAACCCAACATAAATAATCCCCAGCGCATCGGCCAAGATGTCTGCATCACCTGAAAGCGTTGCTGGAGGAACTTCATTTTGTGTACCGCCATTCCATCCTCCACCATGGACAAAGAAGTAAATAGGGCTTTTTCCAATACTTTCTTTGGGTAGTTGTATTTTGATCGGTATTGAGTAAGTACCCGATTGTGTAGCTATGGTATCAATTCTTATTTGAGCACTGCAATGTAAAACAAAGCAGGAGGCTATAAATACACAAAATGTTTTAACTGATATCATTATACGATTTTACAAAAGGTCAATTCAATTTTGATAATTCTATTAATTGTGAATCTTGCATCTTTTCACGATAGAAAGAAATAGTTTGAATCTGTCCTTTATAAGAATGAACTGAAACCCCTTTCGGATCAATCATATCTCCTGAATCCTGACCTAAATAAATATCACCATCATTGGAATTTACAGATTGTATTGGCAGTAACATTTTCCGTTGTCCTATCAATTTCCCATCGGCAAAAAACTTAATAACGTTATTGTAGTTTTCAATTACTGCTACAAGATGGGACCATTTGTTCATTATTTCTGATACGCCGTCAATAAACTGCAGATGCTTATCATGCGCTACCACAAAACCAGGTACCCCATTTTCTAAAAATAATGCCCATCCCTCTTTTTGTGATCCACAAGAAGCAATAATCCCATCATGGGACTCCGGTTTAATCAGACAGTCAATAACAAAACTGCCTTTTGAAGGGTCTAAATCTGGTCTGGCTTTTATAACTGTAGTAGCACCACCATTAAAATTTCCACTAGTTCCTCTTTGATCTTTATTCTGTACTACCCCGATGAAATGAATATCATTTTCAGATTGTGAATTGAATTTAGTATTTGTAAAATCAATCGAAAGCAGTTTTCCTGTTTTCACATTTCCTAAGCGTTCAACATCTGGTCTTGGTATCTCAGCTTTATAACCTGTTTCTATTTTAAGTTGTTCAAGTTCTGATTTTAATTGGCGTTCAACAGCCGAAAATTCTGGTTTCTTTGCAAGATTGTATAATTCAGCTGGGTCATTTACAACATCATACAACTCATCAATGTCATTAATATCGGGTGTAGTTGAATAGAGATATTTTTCTGTTCGAACAGCTGTTATTCGGGGAATAAAATAAATGAGATCTGTCCAGTAAGTAAAAAGAAAAGACTTTCTCCAATTTTCATTCTTTCCATGCAATAATGGAACTATGCTCTTTCCCTGCATTTGTGCAGGAATTGAAACTCCAGCCATTTCAAGAAAGGTAGGTGCAATGTCGGCGTTGAGAACCATATCTGAAATCGTCAAGTTCGCGTTTGCCAATTTTGGATAGCGCATCACCAAAGGAATTCGCATTGATTCGTTATATGCCAAACGTTTATCACCTAACCCATGTTCTCCATGAAAAAAACCATTATCTGCTGCAAATACTATTATTGTATTGTCTAAAATTCCTTTCTTCTTTAACAAATCATAAATTTCACCCAGTCCTTCATCCACTGCAGTGAGTGATCGCAGGTAATCTTTCTGCTTTCCAATTCCAGTTTTTGCGGGCCAAGGAGCAGGCTTACGAATTTTTTGAGGAATTATTTTAGCCAGGTCTTTTTCCCTCAAGCGACGTCGTTGATCTTGATTTATCACAGTTCTTTGCCAGGCTGGTTTATTTACCATATTATCGAGCCAACTTGCAGGTTCAGGAACCGAATCAGTGATGAATAAATTTTTGTTTCGATCAGCCGGAGTAAATGGCTCATGTACTGCCTTGTGGGACAAATAAACACAAAATGGTTTATCCGCATTTTTATCGATAAAATTCAAAGTATATTTGGTCAGTTCGTCTGTGATATAACCCTCATTCCGAATATTTTTTCCATTAATATTCAAATCATTGCCAAAGTATTGACCTTGCCCCGGAAAGCTGCACCAGTAATCCCATCCTTTTCTGGGTTCATTGCTTTCTGCCATATGCCATTTACCAATAAAAGCTGTTTCATATCCTTCCCCCTGAAGTATTTGCCCAAATGAACGTGTTTTGTCTGGGTTCAATTCACGTCCTTCCTGATTGGTGTTCACTCCGTTGGTTTGAGGAAACATCCCTGTTAAAATAGTTGCCCGCGATGGCGCACAGAGAGAATTCGTACAAAAGGCATTTTTGAAATGTACCCCTTCCTTACGAAGCTGATCAATATGGGGGGTTTTCAAAAATGGATAACGCCCAATAAAGCCCATGGCATCCCACCTTAAATCATCAACCAGAACAAATATTATATTAGGCCTTTCAACCAAATTCTTCTGTTGGGGCTGTGCTGCACAGAGATTTGGTATCCAAAACAACAAGCAAAAAAAATTGATAGAATAAAAATAATTTGAAAGTTTCATTACTTGCTATTTTGTAAATTCCCGTAAATATTGCAATGTATTATTATGACGATTTAAGCTTGTTTCTGAAGCGTTTTACAAATTCAATACTTGCATTAGCGAACAGGCTTAACACTTGAATATCCACACCCACCCCGAAACCAATTACCCGCTTTGCCTGTAAGCCACAAATAATAATCCGAGTCCAGGTTATTTTCCAAACCCACAAATTTTTTTGAACCATTCATCGGTAACTCATTCTCTCGAAGGCATTTGAAAATAGCTGTCCCTTCGTCAATTTCATCAAACATTGCTACATACAAGGAATAAGCACCTGCAAGCTTTGCACCTGCAACTTGTTTCCACAAAAAATCGCCTCCATTTCTTGGAATGGCATTGTAAATAGCGGTGTCATTTTTTAAATTACCCCAACTGAATCCGGGGAAAACTAGGGGCACATAATCCACGTTATTGTCCTTACACCATTGAATATCTTTTGGCAATGAATTCCGGGCTACCTTTTCATAAGTATTTTGATTATACCTTCCAACAGCCCACGGCATTATTATATCGCATTTTTTTATAACTGCATGTAGGCTGGAATCACTTTCAGTATCTTTCGTTAAAGTTCTCCAATAATATGGAACACCCAACATGACTGAAACTTTTTTATTGGGCCCTTTGATTCTATCCACTAAATTGTCTACATCAGCAATTGTATATTTTCTGCCATCCTTAAATCCAACACCCCACAATACTACCAATGGTTTTTTATTGTGTCTTAAATAATTGGGATTTTTTTTATTGTTAAAAAGCGAAAACATGCGCTGCAATTCCTCCCAATCTTGTTGAATATAAGCCAGATCAGCGCTGGTACAACCGCTTAAATCGTACATAACGCAAATGGCTTTGTTGTATTTATTGGCTGCGGTTAATGCATTTTTCAATACTTTATTAAAATGTGCCTTTCCTTTAGGGTTTGATTGTTTTACTTCTGTTACAAATCGTTGCATAAAAACACCATCAATGCCATATTCTTTCATCCATTTAAAATGGAGATCAACGGTTTCCTCATCTATAGGACTAAATAATTTTGCATTGTCTCCATTGGCGAAAGAAAACGGAGTGGTATATTGTTTTGGATATTCCTTCATGTCTGGCCAAAGATCAACTGAGGTACAACCAGGTGCAAAACCACCACAACTCTTCTTTCCATAGTGTCTCCAACCTCTTTCTGCACCATCGCCTTCTGCAGTAAACCAACCTTGGTAACCGGCCATTACAAGGTTTTTATAGGCTGTGTAGTTGCAACCGCTTTCATCATATGTAACTTCTTTAACAAATGGAGTTGCATTGTCAAAGAGATCCTTATTCTTAGAATAGGAAACTAAAACTAAAAATAATAGAACTATACCGCTTATTTGTACGCTTTTCATAGATATAAAAATAGCAATCGTTTTATCAATGCTGAAAAGACGAGATACTTCTATGCTATGGCTTCTTAAACTGTTGCTTGGTAATATTTAAATACAGGTCTCCATAAGAAACCGCAGACTCCAGCTGGGTATCTTCATCCCATTTATTCCAAGAGTCTATCAGAATCAAACGCGTAGTAGCACTGGCATTCATTTTAGCAACATTACACAGTTGTTTAAACATTTTTCCTCCATCAGTTCTTGGATAATTTGGTGTAATCGCAGTAGGCTGCAAAATTTTCCAATCATATGCAGGTGTCAGATTTGGGACATAATCGATTCCTCCCATATTTGAAGCAAAATATTCTTTGGAATATTTCCAATTCTGATCCATTGTTTGTGGAAGCAACCACCACCTGTCCCAATCAGTCAATTGAGAACTATAGCTCTGGTGGTAAATGGCATCTACACAACCTTGAAACCTAAAAGGATATCGAGCTGGCGGAGACCATCGCTCTTGCATTCCCACTATATACATTTCAAAGCCCAATGCTTTTAACCTGCTTCTTAATGTAGTATAAATATTTATATTATTATTTGAAAAAAGCAAATGCGCGTTCATCAAATACAAAAGTACTTTTCCGTTTACTTTTACATAATTAGCATTGTTCATTTGAGGTGCCATCTTAATGATGTCCTGAAAAAATTGCTGCAATTTTACAGCGTCATTTTCAAGAGGAGCAGTATTTGAAATTGCATAAGCAGTATTCGAGAAATTATAAGCCAAAGCAAATTTTAAATTTTCTGTATTAACATCCAGAAAAGATTTAATGGTAGCTGAGTCAGCCCTAAAATTTGTTAAGTCTCTGCTTACTGACCTAAAAGGAAAAAGGAAATAATCAATGCCACCCCGCTTGGCTTGTTGAATGTGGTTGGTCATGATATTGGGCAATACCACACCATTAACCATGGAATAAGTTCCTACTGATGGCACCTGTGTAATGGAAGGATTAAAGGTTGTGAAATTATAATAAAATGCCCCTACAGTATAATCTGAGGTAACCGGTATTTCATTAATGGTGTAGTTTAATATGTTATCCGTTACGGAAGGGGCATCACTCTTTTTTGTACAAGATGCAAAAAAACCAAGACCAGCTATTATAAAAAATGAAAATTGTAATTTTTTCATGATTATGGTTTATAAGTTTTAGTAACGATAACAGTAAATCCCGAAGCCAATCCTGCAGCCCGGACCGATTGTATAGTTGTGCCATACCATTTATTCATACCGGATAGATCATAATAGACGCGCATAGCATTAAAATCGGGCACTGTGTAAGGCGCAGCAAACTTTAGATTGTTGTAAGGATTGGTGGTTTCTTCAGTGAAGTTTGGAATACCCAGTTGTTTAAGTGCCCCTTCATATCCGACTGGGTTCTGTGCACTAACTGAAAGTGGATAAAATCCGCGACCTGGAATATCTTGAAATAGCAATGAAGCAAATGAAGGATTGGTATGGGGTGATAAATTCAGTACCCTTGTTTGGCGTTGTAAGCACCAGGCATCAAAAGGCTGATCGGGGAAATAATTTAGCCATAACTGGTGATAAATTTTATTGATATCTCCTGCAGGAATATTGGCATTTACCAAATGAAGATAATTCCACAAACCAGTACCTGTAGTACCAAATTTTACTCCATTTCCTGCTTTATATATATCCCTTGAAGTAGTAGGTATTCCCCAAAATGCAAAATTAGCATCGATACCGGAGGTATAATAATTTTCTGCCGTGCTACTCCCGCCAAGATTCAGCATTCTGGCTTGTGCTTTTAAAAGCTGTGCTTCAGCAAAACTCAATACAATAAGCGGTCTTGTAGGATTGTTAAGAATATTCAGTGAAAACATTGAATATGCACTAACCCCGTTTATCCCACCATTATTTGCCTGACCTTGGGGGTCTACTCCTCCTGTAAGCTGGGGTGTCCAACCAGGTAAAAGTCTACTCGATTTTGTGATTCCGTAGTGTGGAATTGGATAAGTCACTACATACAAAGAGTCATTAAGGGTGCTTGAAACTGTATCGGTAACCCTGTATCTACTGGTAAGCTTTACAGAATCGAAATAATAGTTTATTCGAGGATCCTTATAAGACCTTAAATACATGAACATGATATCAGACATTCTAGGAAAAAAGCTTGTGAAATTCGACCTGATATAGGTTTTATAATACGGATTTTCATTGCCTATTACATTTTCATAGGCCACTTTTGCTGTTTCATTCTCTGATCCAATTAAAGCGGCTTCATTGCCCATAACATCTCTTACTTCAGCATCTGCCAATGATCCTAAATTTCGTCTGCATCTTAATGCAATCTTTAATCGAAGTGTATTGGCAAATTTTACCCAATTTTGTAATTGTGCACCTGATGTTCCATATACAACATCATATGCCAGTCTATCTTTTGTGCTATTCACATTGATGGTGGTACTGGCAGTTTTTAACATCCGCAATATTTTGACATAAGCCGAATCTTCTGAATCAAAATTTATTTCAGTGAGGTAATTGGTGTTATTTGCTTCCGTTAATGGGATTGAACCAAAATAGCCTGTGAGAATTGAATAGACATAAGCTTTCCAAATTCTTGCAATTTGAACCCTGTTTGCATAAAGAGGATCTTTGCCAAATTGTGTTTCAATTTGGGTTAAATTCTGCAAAATAGTTACATAAAAGTTTTGCCAGACTCCTTGATCACCATTCGCATATCTGCCAACAGCGGATCCGAAATTGGCAATTTCCCACATATTGACATTGATACCGTTATTAAGTCCGGTTGCCCCTACCCAATCCCCTGTTCTTTTAACTGAAACTGCTAATAGGGCTTCAGGTGTAGCATTGATAAATTGTGTAGGGTCTGTATTTAATTCTTCAAATTTTTTTGTACAAGAAGAAAAACCAATTGCAGAAAGCACCACAACAAATAAATATATTCTCCTATTCATTTTTATCATTTTAAATGATTGACTAGAAACTTAATTTAATAGAAGCACCAAAAGTGGCATACGGAAAGGATCCACCTGATTCAATACCCATGGTTCCATTTCCTGCCCCTGTAACGGATTCAGGATCAATGCCAAGTGGAGTCGCCTGAAATATTTGCCATACATTTCTACCAGTTAATGCTATGTATGTGCCTTTTATAAAACTCTTTTTACCAAAAAGGTTTTTATTGAAAGTATAACCCAATATTATTTCACTGATCCTAACAGAAGTAGCATCAAAAGTAATTGCAGGCACATTGCTTATAACGTTATCACTTGCGTATGTTGTTGGGCTTATCCAACCCATAAATTTATCACCAACCATCAGGTTTCCCTTGGCATCGGTTAAAAGAACTCCTCCGGGGCCCGATCTGGGTATGTAGGCGTTGGCATATACAGCACCTTTAATGCGGTTTGAATCTGCATAACGGGTTACGGTAGCGCCAACAGTCTGGCCTATATTTCTTCTTTCATTATCATTTTCCCCTAAAATAAAATTGCTCAATAAAAACGCGTCTCTGCCCTCAAGGGAAGTTAAGGTGTTTCCCTGAAAGACTGCTCGTCCATAAGATTCAGAAAAAATTACACCTCCCATTTTAACAGTAGCTGTAATCTGGAGACTGAATCCTTTGTATGAAAATGAGTTTGAAATTCCCCCAATCCAATCGGGGCGTGGACTACCAGTAATCTGGTTTGGATTAATGATATCTCTACCAGTTGCAGCAGCAACAAGCGTAGTATCACCAATCTTATATGGCACACTTCCGAGATGAATACCAAAAGGTTGCCCCACCATGGCATTAACAGAGACAGCTAACCTACCGCCCAATTGAATCCTACTCACATTGGGCAATATAGAAACTACTTCATTTACATTTCTAGAAAAATTCAATCCCGCTTTCCAGGACAAATTTTTCTTCTGTATGATTTTTGCATTTGCGTTTAGCTCAAACCCTTTATTTTGTATTTCTCCAGCATTGATTATTCTATTGTTAAAACCAGTTTCCCATGGCGTTTGTACATTAACTATTTGATTGATGGTATTATTGCTATAATAGGTTGCACTAAAATCAATCCTATTTTTGAATAAAGCCAGCTCTAAACCGACTTCCCTTGAAATTTGTTGCTCAGGTTTTAAATCAGGATTCTTCAATTGATTGGTATAGGCCAGTAATGGACTTCCCAAAAACAAACCCAATGTACTATAGGTGTTGATCAATTGATACGGATTGGTACTGTT
This sequence comes from uncultured bacterium, assembly GCA_903894575.1. GTDB lineage: Bacteria > Bacteroidota > Bacteroidia > Chitinophagales > Chitinophagaceae > Pollutibacter. Next base: position 3,655 of record CAITQQ010000302.1, on the reverse strand, counting down.
ACCAACCCTGGCATAGTTTACCCTTAATTTACCTGATGATATAAAATTTTTATTTTTTATAAACTGCGAAAAGTTTACGTTGGCGCCAATTCCCGGGTAAAAGAAAGTATTGTTACTCAAAGGCAAGGTCGATGACCATTCCTGCCTTCCAGAAACATCCAGATATAAAAAGTCCTTATACCCAATGGTTGATTTTACATAAGCAGACTGTTGTCTTGATCTTGTTAAAGATTCTGATGCAGTAGGTACAGAATTAGCGTTTCCAATACTCGGCATATTATGAACCAGCAGAGCACTTATTGATGCTGACCTGGCCAATACATTTATATCGTTTACACTAAATCCTGCTAAAGCATCCAAACTAAAATCATCGCCCAACCTTTTTGTATACATAGCCAATGATTCATAAAACATGTTGTTTTGTCGGGATAATAAATTAGAATAACTGCCCAATGGAACCAATCTTCCTCCAAGCTCTTTGTGCACATAATTGTCTACAGTGGACATATCAGCTACTATCTGGTTCCTCAGTTTTAAACCTGTTGCAACATTCACAGTAGCTACAATGGCTCCATTGATTGCACTGCGGGTATCTTCATTCGAATTGGCATAAATGGACCAATATGGATTTTCAGTATTGTTCACTTGATTGGTAACAGGAGAATTCCCAAATTCGTCTCTATATGGCAGAAAAGCATCTAACCGTGTGCTCCTCGCCATATATACATAGGTGGCTAAGGGATTTCCAGGATCCAAATTTTTAACCATTCGGTTTTTTGTATTCCAATTGGTATAATTAACCCTTGATTCAACCTTCAAAATTTTACCTATATTTCTGGTTGCTGCAATAGAAAGGTTGTGTTTCTTAACAAGGTTTACGTTGGGGACAACATCATTTCCATTTGTAAACCCATACGATAACCTATATGCGGAATTGGCATCAGACTTGCTAATGGATAAATTCGATGAAGATGTATAACCTGTTTGATAAAGATCACTCACATTGGCAGATTGGGGAACATATCCTTCAGGTATGGGTACTCCACTGAAAGAATTATAGGGCTGCCCCAACATGGGTGCACCCCAGCTTTGGTTGAAACTACCCATGTTAACAGCCCCGTTGCTCTTGTTGATTGTATTACCATTGTTCTGGGCCAATCGCATACCAGATCCTTCTCCATACACATTTTGGTAATCAGGAAATGCAGTTACCTTATACCCTTGAACACTTTGATTAAAATCAATACCCAGGGTTCCGTCTCCACCAGGTTTCCCTTTTTTCAACGTTATCAAAATGGCCCCATTTGCTGCTTTTGCACCGTACAATGCAGCACCATTCGGACCTTTCAATACTGTAATGGATTCTATATCGTCTGGATTGATATTGGAAATTGGGTTACCATAGTCAAGATTACCAGCTGTTCCGATCGGGTTCTCAACAGGTACACCATCAATTACCATTAACGGCTGATTGTTTCCTGAAAATGAATTATCCCCGCGCAAAGTGAGCCTTACGCTAGAACCAGGCTGTCCGGTACCGGTTACCTGTAAACCGGCTACTTTACCTGTTAATCCGTTTAGAAAATTCAAGTCCCTTGCTTCAGTTAGTGTTGTTGGATCTACAGTTTGAGAAGCATACGTTACAGCTCTTTGTTTTTGAGTAACACCTAAAGCGGCAACAACGACCACATCAGCCAATTTTTCTTGATTGGGGCTTAATTTTACGTTTATCTCTGAGCGCTTGGCTATTAAGATTTCCTGTGTTGTAAATCCTACAAAAGAAAAAACAAGGACCCCCTTTTCAAGATCCAACACGTTAATCTGATATGCGCCGTTTGCCTTTGATAAAACCTTATTGCTGGGATTAGATTTTACAGATATTACTGCCCCAACCAATGGCACTCCTTCGGCATCAACTATTGTTCCTTTAATTAGTTTTGCTTGTGCATAGATTTGAGCGGATGTGAATAACATCAGCACTACCATTATTAATTTACTCATACAGCTAGCAGTTTGGTTATAAAGACAAAAAATTTAGTAACTAATAAATTTTACGATCACTTAACAAATGAGAGATTGAATTTCAGAAATGGTCTGATAGACCAATATAATGGAATGGTATTAATAATGTCCTTAATTTTCTATTAATTGAGAAATTAATGAAGTTTTTTTGAATTAGTTGTTATTGATTACCAATAAGTTATAAAATGTCGTTCACATCTGCCGGAATTCCCCATTTTTTATTGGGCATTGGGCCCATCTCTAATTCAAGATGTCCTCCGGATATCAATTGCGCATGGGTAAACCAGGGTGTGCTTAGGGGCTTCCCGTTCAATTTTGCACTTTGTATATATTTATTTACAACCGAGCATTTGTTAGCAGTAAGCCGAAATTGCTTTTTATTGGGTAAGTCAATGGTTACCTCACTAAACAGGGGGCTACCTATGGTATATACTGGCAAACCCGGCGTTACGGGATAAAAACCCATGGAAGAAAATACCACAAACGCAGACATGCCACCCCCATCTTCATCACCCGGTATCCCATAAATATTATCCTTAAACCAGGCATCCAAAAGAAACCTGATCCGCTTTTGGGTTTTCCAGGGTGATTTAGTGTAATTATACAGGTAGGGAATGTGGAAACTGGGTTCATTGCCCATAGAATATTGGCCAACCAAGCCGGTGGCATCGGGAAACTTGCTCCAGAATTCATATTTTGACCGGCCAAGTGGCTCACGGAACAATTGATCAAGCCTTGCTTCAAAAGCATCACTGCCGCCCATTAACTTTTTCAACCCGGGAATGTCCTGCTGCACTTGCCACAAAAAGGTATACCCATTGTTTTCATCATAAAATTCCCTGCCACCCATACCCCCATCAAATTTGGGATCTATATCAATCCAGTTGCCCTTATCATCTTTGGGGAGAAAAAATTGTTTTTCACTGTTCCATAGATTTTTATAGTTATACCCCCTTGATTGAAATATACCAGCATCTTTTTTACCCAGGTCTTTCCCCAATTGCCCCAATGCCCAATCATCATAGCTATTACCCAACGTAACTGCTACCGCCTGTCTTTTTTCAAAACTGTGTACTTCCAAAACCGTTTCTTTGGCTCCGGATGCTAAAGCCGGAAAATATCCTTTTTGGTGATAGAAGTCATCCAGTACTGTTTTCACCCCATTTCGCCAAGGTAACATAGTAGCTTCAGTGGCATTTTTCCGCATTCCATCATAGGCCTTGCCAATATCGAATCTTTTCAACCCCTTCCTGTAAGCGTCTAAAAAACTGATGGAAGAATGAAAAGCATTCATACAGACATGGTCACCGTATAGCACTGGAAAAGTGGGCATCCAGCCAGATTGCTCATACATGCGCACATAAGAATGCAGCATGTCTTCTTCCATGGATGGATTTAAAATGATGCGCAATGGATGCTGTGCCAGGTAAGTATCCCATGACCAATCGTCCACATAAAAAATACGATTGTCTTTGTGAATTTTTTTATCAAATCCGCTATAATAGGATGAGTCTTCGGAAATATCAACCATCCGCTCATAACAGCGGTACAAGGCTGTGTAAAAAGAACGTTTCTGACCTTCTGTACCTCCCTCGACCTTTATTTGCGACATCACTTTACTCCAGGCAAGCTT
>CAITQQ010000301.1 GCA_903894575.1 uncultured bacterium | reverse complement strand
GGTAGGCTGTTGAAAATTGGGCAAAATCAGTTGAATCAAAGGATTCCCTGTTCATGAATTCAAGCTGCATTCCAAAGGATATGCAGTCCATCAAACCATGGGAAAGTTTTTTCGGTCTTTCCCCTCTCACAAATCCAATGGCTTCGAGGTTGTTTTGTTTTGCTGCATAGGCTGCGGCAACAAGATGATTGGAATAGGCACCTCCAAAAGTCAGGATACCTTTTTTTGCGCTGTTTTTTGCTGAGACAAGATAGTGTTTGAGTTTAAACATCTTATTTCCGGATACAATGGGATGCAGCAGGTCCAGCCTCAACATAGCAGCGCTGATGCCATGGATTTGAATCTGTTCATCATTGATTGATTGTATGATGTTTTTTTCTAACATGATCCTTGCAAAGGTCGTATTTTGGTGCTTTGAAATTTCGGACTAATTTCGCACCATAAATTTTCATACATGAAACCATCGTTGTTGATACTAGCTGCCGGCATGGCCTCCAGGTACGGAGGAATGAAACAGATTGAAGCATTTGGGCCAGAGGGAGAAACCATCATGGATTATTCCATCTACGATGCCATCAGGGCTGGGTTTGGAAAAGTGGTATTTGTGATCAGGGAAGATTTTGCAGAGCAATTTAAGGCCATATTCGAGCCTAAATTAAAAGGGAGGATTCAGACCGAATACGTATACCAACACCTGGATGCACATCTTGACGGATACCAACGAAGGGAGGATCGCGCCAAACCATGGGGAACTGCCCATGCCGTATTGTGTGCAGCTGATGTGATCAACGAACCTTTTGCAGTAATCAATGCAGATGATTTTTATGGCCAGGATGCATTTGTGAAGGCCTATGAATTCCTGACCAGTGCCTGCAATGAGAAGCATTATTCTATCATTGGTTATCAATTGAAGCAAACGCTTTCTGATTATGGCACCGTCAACAGAGGAGTTTGTACCGTTAATGAGATGGGCGATCTTATCGGTGTAACCGAACGCTTGAATATCGCAAGAAAAGATGGTATTGTAGGTTGCGATGACGGCCTTGAACCCGCCGAATTGAAAGAAGATACCATTGTATCCATGAATTTCTGGTGCTTCGATCCATCTGTATTTGACTACTCGTCAAAGTTATTTCAAGCCTTCCTGGCCGAAAGGGGTCAGGAGGAGAAATCGGAGTTTTTCATTCCCATTGTTGCAGACCAATTCATCCAAGATGGAGAAGGTAGGGTAGAAGTAATACCAACCAACGCCATTTGGTTTGGCGTAACATATAAAAATGATGCTCCGGCGGTAAAGGAGGGTATTGATAAATTGTTGGCAGCAGGAGAATATCCGGCTGGCCTTTGGCATTAAGGTTTAACGCTTAACCCAATACAACTTTTACCATGTAAACATGGTCTTGTACTTTTTTGACTTGTTGAGACCTGTTGATTCCTTTGATGGATGAGTTGTTGCGGAGTTTGATGTTGATATCCTTGTCAGCCTCTTTCAATGTTTCAACAAGTTGGAAAATATTCTTTGATTTGGTTGCAAATACAACGCCATTCGCTGAAGCCTGACGGGCATTCAAAATGCCAATCACTTCCCCATTCTTATTGAATACCGGGCCGCCGCTGTTTCCGGGATTGGCAGTAATGGTGATTTGGCAAGACATGGTGTCTCCCTCCAGACCTGTCCGAGCACTCAGGTATCCCTCATTGTAAACAATTTCATCCTTTGGAAATCCGAGGGTATAAACTGCTTCTGACAAATCGGTTTGAAGACGGGTAAAGCCATATGGCAACTGCTTCGGAGACTCAAAATCTTGGTCATTGATCTTGATGACGGCAATATCGGAGTTTGCATCCTGATGAACGATTTCAGCCAGAAAATCTTCACCCTGAATGCTTTGCACATAAATCTTTTTTGCTCCCTTCAATACATGTGCACTTGTTACAAGATAACCTTTGGGGTCAATCAAGAAACTGGTACCACCAAACTTGACATCTGAACCTGGTGCAATCTTGGTTTTGAATTTGTTGAATTCAGCACTTTGGTTGCTGGACTGCTTTTCAAGGTTGCTGACCTTTCTTCTCAGCTCTTCGATATCCCTGAATGGAGTTTTAGGAGTAAATAAAGTCATCATCCCGCTGATGAACAAGGCCGTAATTCCTGCGATTGAGGCTGCTACTGCTACGACCCTGCGGTATTTGTTCCACATGTTGATGATGCGGGTTCCTGTGGTCAGCTGAAGCTCTTTGATTTCACCAGACTCCTGAAGGGTATGATGAGAATCGTAAAGGTTGGACTTGAATTGTCTGATTTCGCCGTAACGCCCCATTTGTTCCAGGAAAAAATGGTATTCTACAACCATTTGATCCAATTCGGGATTGTTTTTCCTCATTTCCTCAAATGCATGCTTCTCTTCAGGCCCCATTTCGCCTGTAAGATATCTTTCAACCACTTCCGCCAACTCGAATTGTTCCATTATACGTGTACTTATGCGTTTTTATATTGGGCAAAGAAGAGCTTTTTCAGCCTGACCAGGCATTTGTATTTCTGGTTCTTTGCATTGTCTGCGTTGGTATAACCAAAGAAACCTGCTATTTCCAGCATGTTTTTCCGGTGTACGTAAAAGGCCTCAATAAGGCTTTTACATGGTTCTCCAATCTTCCCCATGGCTGTTCGCATGGTCTGGTATTGAAGGTTTAGCTTATCGTGTTCCTCAATGTCCTCTTCTACCTGTACGATCCTGTCAAAATTTTCAACCTGCGTCTCTATCCGTCTTGAATGTTGTAACTTCTTGAGCCACAGTCTTCTGCAGACAGAATAGAGATAGGTGCGGATCTGACAGGTGAGTTCAAATTCAGGCAACCTAGACTTTTCATAGAGCACCATCATGGCTTCCTGAAAAATATCCCTGGCATCATCCTCAGTGCCATTGTTGTTGATGACAAAATGTTGGATCAAGCTGTAGTTTTCTTTGTAAACAGCCTCAATCGCAGCCTTGTCATTGTTGCCAATGGCCTTGAATAGCCCCAATTCTTGTTCTGTAATAGCCACAATTATCTGTTTTTAATACCTGCAAGGCCTTTTTGTAACCCACAAAAGAACAAAAAAAAATCTTTTAAATTTCGGGTTACTTTCTTTTACTTCGCGTATTAATTCACAATTATTCAATTTTAACATTCAAAAACCCAAAAGAATGAAAAAGTTTTTCGCAATCTTGGCTATCGTAGCTCTCGCATCATGTGGTGGTTCTTCTGAAGCTCCAGCTGCTGACACAACTGCTGTTGCTGTTGATACAACTGCTGTTGTTGATACTGCTGCTGTTGTTGATACTGCTGCTGCTACTACTGCTGCAGACACTACTGCTGCTGCCAAGTAATCTTTTTTTCATATGGCAAGCAATCGTTGAAGTCGTCCCGTTTCTACGGGATGACTTTTTTATTTTATTGATTATCAGCTCTTTGTCTTGTTTACTCCCCTTTGTCGCTGAATAAGTTTACCTTTGCAAAAAGTATTTAATATGAGTTTTGAAGCGTTAGGCATTGAAGAGTCGTTATTGAAAGGTATTCATGCCCTTGGGTTCACAGAGCCCACCCCCATTCAGGAAAAAGCCATTCCCATTTTATTGAGCGGTACAAAGGACTTCGTCGGTCTGGCCCAAACCGGTACCGGAAAGACTGCAGCCTTTGGACTTCCCCTTTTGCAGTTGGTAGACAGTGAAGCACGCCACCCACAGGCTTTGGTGGTATGCCCAACCCGTGAGCTGTGCATGCAGATCACCAAAGACATCGCCAAGTTCTCCCTTCATAAAAAATCCATCAAGTCTGTAGCCGTTTATGGCGGTGCATCCATTGGCGATCAAATCAGGGACCTTAAAAGAGGTGTTCAGATAGTTGTGGCTACCCCTGGTAGGTTGATTGACCTTATTGAGAGAAAAGCCATCAACCTCGAAAACATCAACTATATCGTATTGGATGAGGCGGATGAGATGTTGAACATGGGTTTCAGGGAAGACATTGAGTTTATCCTTGGCAATACCCCCAACAGAAACAGCATTTGGCTGTTCAGTGCAACCATGCCTTCAGAAGTAAAGCAAGTAAGCAAGCGGTTCATGACAACCCCTGCTGAAGTGACCATTGGTAAGGCCAATTCATCAAATGTAAACATTGACCATCAATATTATACCACATCAGGTGTTAACCGATACCATACCCTGAAAAGGATCATCGATTTCAATCCTGGTATCTATGGCATTATTTTCACCCGTACCAAGGCCGATGCACAAAGCATCACTGAATCATTGATCAGGGAAGGATATGATATTGAAGCCCTTCACGGTGATTTGACACAGGCCCAAAGAGACAAGGTGATGGCCAGGTTCAGAGAGAAAAGTCTTCAGCTGTTGATCGCAACTGATGTAGCCGCCCGTGGTATTGATGTGCAGGGCATAACCCATGTAATCAATTATGAGCTTCCTGATGATCCGGAAGTATATACCCATAGAAGTGGTAGAACAGGCCGTGCAGGCAACAGCGGTATCTGTATTTCTGTGATCAGTCAACGCGAAGCCTACAGGTTGCGCCAGATTGAGAAATTACTAAACAACCGGTTCCACAAGCTGGATATCCCTTCTGGAAAAGACGTTTGCAGGAAACAGTTTTTCCATTTTATCGATAAAATGTTGAAGGCGGACATCAGCCATGGCGAATACGAAACCTATATTCCTTTGCTCCGCGAGAAATTTGTGGACATGGAGAAGGAAGAGATCCTTACAAGGGTTGCCGCCCTGGAATTTGACAGGTTCCTTCAGTATTATGAAAATGCCGCCGACCTCAACGTAAGAGATGACCGCAGGGCTGAAAGGACCAGCGATCGCTTCAATGAGCGTTCTACCGACAGGCGTGAGCCAGGAGGAAGAAGGATGGAGCGTTCCTCTTCTGATCGCGGTGGGGCAGGCTACAAGAAGCTTTTCATCAATCTTGGGACCAAGGATGGTTTCTACAAGGCAAGTTTTCTGCAATTCATTCTTGACCTCAGCGACCTTAAAAAAGAGGTGTTGGGTAAGATTGACATGAAAGAAATGAACAGCTGGGTGGAGATTGAGAGTGGTGCTGCCAACCAAATGATCAAAATGATCGATGGTAAGAAATTCAAGGGCCGCCAGATCAGGATGAACGATGCCGACAGCGGAGGCCCAAGAAAGAGATTTTAATTTGGTTTTTGAAAATGTTTTAAGTTTCTTATATTTGCATAGATGATATCGAACAGAACCCGTTACTTCTTTTATTTTTATTACTACTTTACCGGTGGTACGGGAACTTTTTGTTGAAAATCAAATACTAAACAAAACATCAACATAAGGATCCCGGCTAACCCCCGGGATTTTTTTTTAAGCAAAAACCAATGATTGAGAAAAAATTGGAAAAGACATCGAAGCAGGGGGCATCCAAAAAAACGCAGCCAAGTTTGCCTGTAGCCATCCAAGGGTATGAAGGCAGCTTTCACCAGGTTGCTGCCAGGTCTTTCTATGGAAAAAAAGTACAGATTCTTCCCTGTGCGACATTTACAGAGGTGATTCGGCAGGCCTCCGACAAACATGCCACCATGGGAGGCATCATGGCCATTGAAAACTCCATCGCCGGAAGTATTTTGCCCAATTACAATCTTCTCCAAAAATCAAATCTCTTCGTTGCGGGTGAAGTCTATCTCCAGATTGACCAGCACCTGATGGTTAATCCTGGCGTAAAACTTACAGACATCAAAGAAGTGCATTCTCATCCAATGGCACTGCAACAGTGCCTTGGATTCCTGAACCCGCATGGTTGGAAATTGATTGAAACCGAGGATACCGCCCTCAGTGCCAAGCATGTTCAGGTACGAAAAAGCAAACATGTTGCAGCCATTGCCGGAAAGCTGGCTGCTGAATTGTTTGGCCTGGACATCATTGCGCCCAAGATCCATGATGTCAAGAACAATTATACCCGATTCCTGATCCTCCAGCAAAGACCTTCTGAGGTGGAGGGAGCCAACAAGGCATCCATCAATTTTCATACTGATCATGCAAAAGGAAGGTTGTCTGAAGTGTTGACAGTGATAGCAAAAGAAGGCATCAACCTGAGCAAGCTTCAATCCTTTCCAATTGCAGGAAGCAAGTTCAAGTACGGATTCCATGCCGATCTTGAATTTGATACCATCGGTCAATATAAAAAACTCATTGGGAAATTAGAAAAGAAGACAGCATCCCTCAGGGTTCTGGGTGTTTATAAAAAAGGAAAATTCAACAAGTAGGATCATGATCAATGTTTCATCACGATTGAATGGTATTGGTGAATATTATTTTTCATCAAAATTGAGGGAGATCGAAGAACTCAATAAGGCGGGACATCAGGTTGTCAACTTGGGCATAGGAAGTCCGGACCTGCCGCCACATCCCACTGTAGTTGAGGCCTTGCACCAAGAGGCCGCAAAGCCCAATACGCATGCATACCAGTCATACAAAGGCTCTCCTGTTCTTCGCAATGCCGTCTCAGCCTGGTACAAGAAGTGGTACCAGGTGGAGGTAGATCCCAATACTGAAGTACTTCCGCTTATCGGAAGCAAAGAAGGCATCATGCACATCTGCATGACCTACCTGGATAAGGGTGATGCAGCGCTGGTACCCAATCCTGGATATCCAACCTATACCAGTGCTGTGAAATTGGCTGGTGGGGAAGTGCTGTCATATCGTTTGGAAGAAGCAAATGAGTGGCATCCTGATATCGAGGCGTGGAAACAAATGATTGAGCAGTACAATGCGCAATCCAGCGGTAAGGTGAAATTGCTTTTTCTGAACTACCCACACATGCCGACAGGCCAATTGCCCGACAAGCAATTGTTACAGGAAATCATTGATTTTGCCAAGGCCAATGATATTTTGATTGTTCATGACAATCCCTACAGTTTTATCCTCAATGATGAACCATTGAGCCTTTTTGAGTTTGATAAGGACAAAGAGGTTGTTGTAGAGCTCAATTCACTGAGCAAGTCCCATAACATGGCCGGATGGCGTGTGGGAATGATCGTGGGTTCACCCGCGCACATCAATGCAATATTGCGTTTTAAAAGCAATATGGATTCTGGCATGTTTTTGCCAGTGCAGGTTGCTGCAGCAAAAGCATTAGAATTGGATAAGGACTGGTTTGATACCGTCAATGAAATATACGCGCAGCGCAAGGAGCAGGCCCTGGTCTTGCTTGATTTGCTTGGTTGCAGCTATTCAAAAAATCAGGTTGGGATGTTTGTCTGGGCGCGCATTCCCAATGATTATGCATCAGGATTTGAATTGAGTGATGCTGTCCTTGAAAAAGCAAGTGTCTTTATTACACCTGGCGGAATATTTGGCGATGCCGGAAATCAATTTGTGCGCGTGAGCCTTTGCAGCAAAAAGGAGATTTTGAAGGAAGCCATTGATCGGGTCAGAAAAGCATTCATAAAACAATAATTTTCATCATATCAATCAACCATGAAAAAGAATTTTGCCATTGTAGGTGTGGGTTTGATCGGAGGATCGCTGGCGCTAAAGTGCAGAAAAAATGGCTTGGCCAACAAGATTGTTGGTGTTGACAGCAACAAGGAACATGGCTTGAAAGCCATGGAATTGGGTCTTGTTGACGAGATGATGACATTGGATGAGGCTATCCGGATTGCTGATGTGATTGTACTTGCTGTTCCGGTTGGTGTATTGTCTGCATTGCTTCCTTACGTCCTGGATAGGGTATCAGATCAGGTTGTCATTGACATGGGATCAACCAAAAGCCAACTCGCGTATCTTGTGAAAGATCATCCCAATCGGGGAAGGTTTGTAGCCTCCCATCCCATGTGGGGTACAGAATACAGTGGCCCTGAAGCAGCTGTTGAGACTGCATTTGAGGATAAGGCGGTTATAGTATGCGATACCACAGACAGCGATCCTGATGCATTGGAGATGGCAAATGAAATTTTCAATTCATTGAAGATGCGCATCATCGAAATGGGATCAAATGACCATGATCTTCATGCGGCCTATGTAAGTCATATCTCCCATATCACATCCTTTGCCCTGGCCAATACGGTGTTGGAAAAAGAGAAAGAAGATGATGCCATTTTTGAAATGGCCAGTGCAGGTTTTGAAAGCACAGTGCGTTTGGCAAAGAGCAATCCTGACATGTGGACCCCAATCCTGATGCAAAACCGTGAAAATATTCTTGATGTACTCAATGAGCATATTACCCAATTGAGAAAATTCAAATCTTGCCTTGAAAAAGAGAATTGGGAGTACCTGAATGAGTTGATGAGCAAAGCAAACCAGATCCGCAGGATCATACACTAATACACATAAACCTTCCTTATTTAATCCTTAATTTTACAAAATGGAATCAACTGAAACAACCCAACAATCAGCAGTTCAGGCCGCCTGGAACAAAAGACCTCTGATCATTTCAGGTCCCTGTAGTGCAGAAACAGAAGAGCAAGTCATTGAAACAGCAGAACGTCTTGCCAAGACAGGCAAGGTAGACATGCTCCGCGCAGGAATCTGGAAGCCACGTACCAAGCCTGGGATGTTTGAAGGCATTGGTGCCAAAGGGTTGCCATGGCTTCAGAAAGCAAAAAAACTTACAGGCTTGCCAACGACTGTTGAAGTAGCTACCGGTAAACAAGTTGAAGATGCACTGACTTTTGATGTCGATGTATTGTGGATTGGTGCAAGAACCACGGTGAATCCTTTCAGTGTTCAGGAAGTGGCCGATGCCTTGCGCGGTGTTGATGTACCAGTACTGATCAAGAATCCAATCAACCCCGATCTTGAACTATGGCAGGGGGCTGTTGAGCGCGTAGCAAGGGCTGGTATCAAACAAATCGGATTGATCCATCGTGGATTTTCATCATACGGAAATACAGAATTCAGGAATGCTCCCATGTGGCATCTTGCCATCGAGATGAAGCGCCGTATGCCTGGAATGCCCATCATCAATGACCCTTCTCATATTTGCGGACGCAGGGATATTTTGCAGGCAACTGCCCAAAAGGCAATCGATCTCGACTTTGATGGTTTGATGATTGAAAGCCACATTGATCCGGACAATGCATGGAGTGATGCCAAACAACAAATCACGCCAGAGCGTCTTGCGGAAATGCTGTCTGCCATCAGCTGGAGAAGT
>CAITQQ010000300.1 GCA_903894575.1 uncultured bacterium | reverse complement strand
TGTTCTGGGTGATTTGATGGTTTCACCGGGGGCAAGCGAAACTGCTGTTACTTTTTCAGGATAGACTTCCAAAACGCATGGCGTCTGGTAATTGTAGTTGACCTGTGAGGTATAGGATGAATCAGTCATCCAGTGGGTAGTCTGGTCGCTGATATCATACCGCATGGCATTGTTGAAAGCATAGTTGGTCTCAACATAAATACCATGCTGTTTTTTCATTTGCTCTGGGGATCCTACCACCGCACTCTCTTCTTCAACAAGCCCAAGCGACTCATTGACAATCCTGTTCACCACAATGTTGTTACTGCTTTTGTTGATGAGCTCTACCCACTTGACAACAAGAGGAATACCATCGTAAAGCTCATAATGAACCACAACGGAAAGGTCTTTGAGTGAGGGAACTGCAGACCTGAAGCTGACGGCCAATGACTTTCCTGTTGCCTGTTTGTTCACAGATGCCCAGGTTGTTCGCTTCCAGTTGATGTATGGTTGGATATCCGTAACGGTATATCCAGCAAAAATAAAATCCCCTGCCCCGGCCTTGAAGCCCTTCATCCATTCCTGTTGCAGGTATGCTTTTTCTTGTTGTCCAACCACTCCACCAACATTGTATTCCTTTCCATCAATGGTCAACTTGGCCTCAGGCCTGATGGCGCGAAGCAATTGTTGGCCAGTGGCCATGTTCTGAAAATCATAACAGGCAAAATTGGGAGAAACCTTAAAACTTCGACGCACAAGACCATTGTACAAAACAAGATCGCCCTCCTTTTCATTCTGGAATACATTGGCCTTTGTAGTGATGGGTTTCACCAGCCAATCTTCTGGAACAGACTGATCAAACCGGTTGTCCCATTTCAATGTTTGTGCATCCGCAAACTGAAAACCCAATAAGAAGCAAAGAAAGAAAACAGACAATCGCATCATACCTTAAATCTAAAGTATTTTTTTTATTGCCGCAGACAGAAACTTCTCTGGCTGGGCGATTGATTCTGCCGAAGAACCGGCAAATGATGAAAGAGCAACCACCCTGTCGACACCCATGGCATTGAGGTCCTTGATGTTCATTGCTGTTTCACCGCAAATGGCGTAGAGCTTTGTACCATGCTTTCTGGCCTGATCCACCAGCTTTCCAATCACCTTGCCCTGAAAGGATTGCTCATCCAGCCTTCCTTCCCCGGTGATGAGGATATCCGCTGCTGCTATTTTATCATCCAGTGAAACTGATTCTATCAGGTAATCAATCCCCGGCACCAACCTGGCACCAAGAAATACATCGCAACCACCACCCATTCCGCCGGCAGCTCCTGCGCCGGGAGCCACTTCAATGGACCTTCCAAAATATTTCATGAAAACAGCATCTAGGTTTTTCAATCCTTCATCCAATTCATCCACCTGTGCTGCATCTGCACCTTTCTGCGGCGCATAAACATGTGCTGCACCATCGAGTCCAAAAAATGGATTGCTGACATCATAGGCCACGGTAAAATGAATGTCTTCCAGGAGGTCCGTTTCTGGCATGACAATTTCAGTGATGGAAGAAAGGCTCTCTCCACAGGGCTCCAGCGGATCCCCATTTTTGTCAAGGAACATGTACCCCAATGCATCCGCCATGCCGATGCCGCCATCATTGGTGGCGCTTCCTCCTATGCCCAGATAAATCTCTTTGGCGCCTCTTTTGATGGCATCCAGGATCAGCAAGCCAGTGCCGTAACTGGATGTCTTCATCGGATTCCGCTCTTGGTTGGCAAGCAATGCCAACCCGCTGGCGGCTGCCATTTCAATATACGCAGCAGTTCCATCCGCTGAGATCTGGTAACTGGCTTTGATCTGTCTCATCAATGGATCAACCGTCAATGCCTGCGCATCTTTGGTGCCAAAATAATGTTTGATGATGGAGGAATATCCATCACCGCCGTCGGCCATGGGATAAGATTCCACCTCAGCATCGGGGTGTATAGCTGCAATTTCTTGTTGTATGAGTTTGCAGAGTGTGATGGAGTCGATGCTTCCTTTGAACTTGTCTGGAGCGATGAGGATTTTCATGTTGAAATCTTTGAAAAATCGTTTAAAAAAAAGGGTTTAGGGATGTAAACCCTAAACCCTCATGTATAATGCTTTCAGTCATTACATCTTTGGATAAACCGCATTCACACCCAATTCCTCTTCAATGCGGAGAAGCTGGTTGTATTTTGCCATGCGGTCTGTGCGTGATGCAGAACCAGTTTTGATTTGTCCGCAATTCAATGCCACTGCAAGGTCAGCAATCGTGGTGTCTTCTGTTTCACCAGAGCGATGGCTCATGATGGAAGTATATCCATTGGTTTGTGCAAGTCTTACAGCATTGATGGTTTCAGTTACTGTTCCGATTTGGTTAACTTTTACAAGGATGCTGTTGGCAATGCCCCTGTCGATTCCCTCTTGCAGGCGAACGACGTTGGTTACAAAAAGATCATCACCCACCAGCTGGCACCTGTCACCCACTGATTCAGTCAATTTCTTCCAGCCATCCCAATCGTCTTCGGCCATGCCATCTTCGATGGATATGATGGGATATTTGTCTACCCACTCCGTCCAGTAAGCAACCATCTCATCGCTGCTGATGACTTTTCCTGAGCTCTTGTAAAACTTATAGGTATTGTCGGCTTCGTTGTACATTTCGCTGGTGGCGGCATCCATGGCAATGAAGATCTGCTCACCTGGCTTGTATCCTGCGGCTTCAATCGCTTGCAATACGGTCTCAATCGCCTCTTCGTTGCTTTGGATGTCTGGTGCAAATCCACCTTCATCACCAACGTTGGTGCTGTATCCTTTCTTCTTCAATACTGTTTTCAACTGGTGAAACACTTCAACACCCCAACGAAGACCTTCGCTGAATGTTGCCGCACCTGTTGGAACGATCATGAATTCCTGGAAATCAATTTTGTTGTCGGCATGTGCGCCGCCGTTGAGGATGTTCATCAACGGAACAGGAAGGGTGATGGCATTTACACCACCAAGGTACCTGTAGAGGTTGAGGTTGCTGGCCTGTGCACCTGCTTTGGCAACCGCCATAGACACTGCCAGTGTAGCATTGGCACCCAGTTTGGCTTTGTTGGCAGTGCCATCCAGTTCAATCAGCATCCTGTCAACCAGGGCTTGATCGGTAACCGGAACACCCAGCAACTTGGGAGCAATGATATTGTTCACGTTTTCGATGGCCTTCAACACACCTTTTCCTACATAAACAGCTTTGTCGCCATCACGAAGCTCAACGGCTTCGTGTTTGCCGGTGGAAGCGCCTGATGGAACTGCAGCACGGCCAATGAAACCACTTTCGGTGATGACATCAACTTCTACTGTGGGATTACCGCGGCTGTCGAGGATTTGTCTTGCGTGAATGCTGGCAATTAAACTCATGATGATTTATTTTAAGGGTTGTTCTACTTGAATTGGGAAACGATCAAATGGCTACTCCGGTAAGGTCCCTGAAAATATCCTCCAGGCGCCGGGTTTGCGTGTGCAAAGAAACGATATTCAAATTATGTTGCAAAGCGAAACCCATAAGTTCTTTGCTCAATGCGTCAGGATCAATGGTTTCAAGCTCCCATTCCATGGCGCCAAGCTGGGTTACATTCCTGACTCCTGCAATGGTAGAAAGGGCCTCTTTGGAGACTTCCTCCCTGAACCCAATCCGGATGCTGGAAGATGATGGTTGTTTTTTAAGGTTCCCGATGCTGTCGTCTGCCACGATTTTGCCTTTGTTGACCACAATGACCCGCTCACAGAGGGCTTCTACCTCCTGCAAAATATGCGTTGAAAAAAGAATGGTTTTGTTTTTGCCAAGGCCCCTGATCACTTCCCTTATCTCCACGATCTGGTTGGGATCAAGGCCGGTTGTGGGCTCATCCAGGATCAACACCTCAGGATCATGCAAGAGCGCAGCGGCCAATCCAACCCTTTGTTTGTACCCCTTTGAAAGTTGTCCGATTTCCTTGTGTGATTCCGGCGTCAAGCCCGTCAGTTGGATAACGGCTTCAATTCTTTCAGCCGGAGATTTTATCTTGTGGAGACCTGCCATCATGCCCAGGTATTCCCGCACATACATTTCATGGTAGAGCGGGTTCAATTCGGGCAGGTATCCAATCTTTTTTTTGGTGGCGATGGCCTCGCCTTCAACGGGGATGCCACAAACAGTGATTTGGCCCTCATCAGGACGGAGAAAACCAGTGATCATTTTCATGGTGGTGGACTTGCCCGCCCCATTGGGGCCCAAAAATCCAACGATCTCCCCGGAGCCCACTTCGAAACTGATATGGTCTACCGCTTTCTGGTCGCCGTATTGCTTGAGGATATGATCAACTTTGATGGACATGTGTTTTACTTAGTCTTCCACCTCATTGCTGGATGCTGGCAGGTGGTCGTAAGCCCCTTTGAATGCCATCCAACCAAACATCACGAACCCTATCGCGATGGGCAAAAAGATGATGGCAAATATACTCCATTGGATGATGGTATCGGTTGTTGGTACCAGCTTCATCCGCTCAATGGCCGTTTTTAACAAAATGCTGTAGGAATAGACGGCCAATGCAATCCAAACAAGGCCTAAATATTTTTTGATCGTGTTCATTTTCTTGGTTTATGCGTTTATAGTGTTGTAGGGTGCAGGCACTCAGTCAACATCAATCATTTACTTCAGGGTCAATTTTGTTGGACAGGTAGATGGTACCGATCACAAGGCATACCACCGCAATGGCGATGGGATACCAGAGCCCGACCAATACATCACCCGCATACAAGGTTCCCAACAATACGGCGATAAACGGCGTCATGCCCCCAAACACACCATTGCCCAGGTGATAAGGAAGGCTCATTGACGTATACCTGATTTTTGTTGGGAAGATCTCCACCAAAAATGCTGCGATAGGGCCATATACCATCGTAACAAAAACGATTTGTACAAAGATCAATACCACCATTGTCCAATACCCTTCGTCGGGAAGTTCTTTGGAAAGCTTGTCGATGCTCTCTGGTTTTTCCAGACCGCTGGCATACACAGTATCCTTGTGGACCAGCTTTTCCGTTATGCCATTCTGATACAAGCGAACCGTGGTGGTGGTTTGGATGCTGTGGTCCTTTCCGTTGGCAGGAGTGATCACACGCTCAATCTTTGTTTTCGATTCGTCCAATACAACCTCCTTTGTGGAAGCCACTGCGAGCATTTTAGTATAGATGGGACGATAGGAAATCACTGCGAGGAACAAGCCCGCCATGATGATCCATTTCCTGCCGATTTTGTCGCTGAGGTTGCCAAAAAATATGAAAAGCGGCGTGGCAAAGATGATGGCCCAGATCAGGATGGTCCTTGTCTGTTCAAAATCAACTTTACAGGCTGTCTCCAAAAAGGTTTGTGCGTAAAACTGGCCAGTGTACCAGACAACACCCTGTCCCATGGTGGCACCGAACAAGGAGAGCAATACCATTTTGAGGTTGCCCTTGTGCATGAGACTTTCCTTGATGGGATTCTTGGAGGTTTTCCCTTCCGCCTTCAACTTGCTGAACAGTGGTGATTCGTGCATCTTCAGCCTGATGTAAATGCTCATGCCCACCAGCACAACAGAAAACCAAAATGGTATGCGCCATCCCCAGTCTTCAAAGGCTTTGATGGAGTCTGCATCGTTGGGGGCAAGGCTTTTTCGGGTGATCAGGATGATGCCCAGCGACAAGAGCAAACCCAGGGTGGCCGTGGTTTGTATCCAACTGGTATAGTATCCCCTGCGTTCAGCCGGAGAGTGTTCAGCAACATAAGTGGCCGCACCGCCGTATTCACCGCCCAAGGCCAGGCCTTGTACAAGGCGCAACAACAATACAATCAATGGGGCGGCAAATCCAATCGAATCATAGCCTGGCACCAATCCAATGGCGAAGGTTGATCCGCCCATCAGGATAAGGGTCAACAGGAACGTGTATTTTCTTCCCACCATATCACCCAGTCTTCCAAAGACCAGTGCACCAAAAGGCCTGACAATGAAGCCGGCTGCAAAGGTTGCAAGGGTGGACAGCAATGCGGCAGTGGGATTGGTCTTGGGGAAAAACTGCGAGGCAATAATGGGGGCAAGACTACCAAAAATGTAAAAATCGTACCATTCGATCAGCGTACCCACCGAGGAGGCAAATATCACTTTTCTGATCTGTTTTTTTTCTGCAGTTGATTGCATGTCAGGCAATTGTTTTAAGCGGTTAATTTGCTTTCAAGATAAAAATATATCGGGAAGAATCTCTTTTTTTTTAACTTACCGCTCTTAAATTTCAAAAGCCATATGAGCTATCCATATCAGATTACGTCTTACGAGGGTTACCAGGAAGCATGGAAGAAAAGTGTAGAAGACCCTGAGGGTTTTTGGGGGGAAGTGGCCAGCCATTTCCAATGGAAAAAGCCCTGGGACAAGGTCCTGGATTGGAATTTCAAGGAGCCATCCATCAAATGGTTCAACGGCGCACAGCTCAACATCACAGAAAACTGTATCGACAGGCACCTGGTGGACAAAGCCAACCAGCCGGCCATCATCTGGGAGCCCAATGATCCGAATGACCACCACCGCATGATCACCTATGCACAGCTGCATACCAAGGTGAATCAGTTTGCCAATGTACTCAAGAACAATGGCGTCAAAAAAGGCGACCGTGTCTGCATTTATATGGGAATGATTCCCGAATTG
>CAITQQ010000299.1 GCA_903894575.1 uncultured bacterium | reverse complement strand
AGTTGCTGGTACTTGGGCGTAACAGAAAACTCATCAAAGTAAATCAGTTTAAAAAAAAGTGAGGTCTTCATCTGATTCAAATTAGGCATATTTTATCACTTCTTCCTGACAACAAAATTCAATGAACTCTTGCCCAAATCCATTGAAGTTGCTACTGCAATGCCCCGCTGATCCTTTTCATTCACCGCATTGTAAAAATGATAAACAACACCCTTGTACTTTATCACACAGGGTTTGTGAGCATAGCGGGCATCAAAATCTTCAGAGGGTTCGATCAGGCTTTCCCCTTCCCAATCCGTCCAATTAACCAAATCATATGAACAGGCAAAACGATCAAATGCCTTTGGACGATCTTTCCAAAATGCACCAAAATAAAACATCACCCACAGATCACCAATCTTCTGCAGATATGGATCTCCTGTTATGCCAGCTTCGTGATGAACAACAGGTTCTGTATTGAAGCGTCGCCAGTGCAGCATGTCATCAGAAATGGCCATGCCTATGCGCTCATACCAGCGCGTTTTTTTATTGTCTTTGGCAGTATCTCCATTCGCATTGTAATACATGATATATTTTGCGCCTAAACTTTTTTGCTTGTCAACAATCACCGTGCTCTTGAATTCTTTTCTGTTTTCCCACCACCGTACATCTGCATCTTTTGAAGTAAGCACTGGTGCAGCATAAGTGACCCATTCATGCGCCTTGCTCGGATCTTTTTTTGTACTCGCCATGCCAATAGACAACTCCCCTGCTTCATACCCAGAACTCTTTCCACCGATATAACTCATCCAACTGCGGCCCTTGTGTTTACCCAACCTGTAGGCTCCGCCCCACTCCGTATCATACAATGAAAAATATCCTGCCAATTGGCTGGCATTCCATGCAGCACTGTCCTTTGGAAAGGAGAGCAACCTGCCCATGGTTTCCCATTCCAGGAGATTGTTGCTTTTGGCCAGCCATGTCTCATACCCCTTTCCATCAAAAACAATATATGACATGTACCAGGTGGACTTTTTTTTGAAGATGGTGGGGCAATCCACTTTAAATGAATCATTCCTGGGCGTCAGTACCATTCCATATTTATAAGGAGTCTTGACCTCTTCGTAGATTCCTTTCATTTTCTCTGGGGAAACAGTCTGGGATAAAACAGGTAATGATGCAAGCAAGAATAATAGGCTCAAGCAATTTCTCATTTTCCTAGAATATATGATCGTGAATGTTTTAACTGTACAACTTAAGGTTGATGAGGTCATCACCCACGGGGTTGGGATTCCATGCATCATGGATGGCGAGGGCTGCTCCCAGCGCTGTGGCCTGAGCTACTTCAGCAGCAAATACTTTTTTATCATTGTAATGGGATGCCAGCATGCTCATGAAAACATAATTTTTACTGAACCCGCCATCGACAAAAATATTTTCAGCATTCTGGTGTTTCAGGATGAGGTCAATGCTTTCAATTTGTTTTTTGACCAGGACTGCTGTCAGGATATTGTAGGCCAGATGAGGAGACTCGACTTCCATCAGGTCAACAGCTTCAAAGCTGGAACAGTCTTTTGATAACAAGCGATCGTGTGCCAATGCTGATAAGCTATGATCAAAGCGAATGGCCTTATAAAAATCAGGAGGAATGGCATAATGCGCAGCAATACGCTCAGCTCCTTTCTCATGCGCATTTCCCAAAAAAAGCCTGGATGCCTTGACGGGTTTTCCAGTGAATTGCAGGTAACATAGACAATCCTTTTCCAGTTCTTCATCAGTGAGAGGCACATGATCAAATGGATTGAGCGAGATGCTCCAGGTACCCGTAGAAACCAATACAAAGGGCTGTTTGAAACAGATCAGGTAAGGAATCAATGCGGAAGAACTGTCGTGCAATCCGATTCCGCAAGACAATGACTGCCCTTCAATATTGATTTTTTCAACATGATCAGAAGATATGACGGGAGCAAGCACTGTCGCAATGCCCTCATTTTGCACCCATGCATGGTATGCTTGTTGTGT
>CAITQQ010000298.1 GCA_903894575.1 uncultured bacterium | reverse complement strand
TTTTGTCTTGTTCAATTTTCCCAAGCACAGGTATTGCCTGAACGCGAGCAGTCTCGTGTGGTGGATGAAATCCTGAATGAACGCTTCAATGTTTTGTTGCCGCAGTTGATGCAACGCACAGGGATTGACATGTGGGTAATCATCTCGAGGGAATACAATGAAGACCCGGTCCTCAAAACCATGCTGCCTTCTACCTGGTTGTCGGCCAGAAGAACAACCATGCTGGTGTTTTACAACGATACGATCAAAAAGCAGGTAGAGAAACTAGCGATTGCCAGATACAATGTGGGCGAGTCAATAAAAGCCGCTTGGGACATGACCCGGTTTCCGGATCAGTGGGAGGCCCTGAAAGATATCGTTCAAACAAGAGAACCCCGCAGGATTGCATTGAATACCTCGGTTGATTTTGGGCATGCCGATGGCCTGGATCATTCTCATTATGAGATGTTCATGAACATGCTTCCCACCAAATACAAAACAAGGGTGGTTTCTGCAGAACCTTTGGCGGTGGGATGGCTCGAGAGCCGCACCGAAAGGGAAATGCAGGTCTATCCTCAACTGGTCAAGATTTCACATGATATCATTGCCGAGGGTTTTTCGGCCAAGGTCATCACACCAGGCATCACCACTACCGATGACCTGGTCTGGTGGTTCCGTCAGAAAGTTACATCGCTTGGGCTTTCCACCTGGTTTCATCCTTCCGTGGCCATCCAGAGAAATGATACAGCCAATTTCGAACACCTGAGGAGTTTTTCCAATCGTCCCAAGGATGACGTGATAAGGCCCGGTGATTTGCTGCACGTGGATTTTGGCATCACTTACCTAAGGCTGAATACAGATGTTCAACAACACGCTTATGTCTTGAAACCCGGTGAAGCCGATGCTCCGGCATCCATCAAAAAGGCTTTTGCCAACAGCAACAGGTTGCAAGACATCCTGACTTCCCAGTTCAAAACGGGCAGGACTGGCAATGAAATGCTGCATGCTGCAATTAAACAGGCTAAATCAGAGGGAATTGTGCCCAGCATCTATACCCACCCCCTCGGCTTGCATGGCCATGCTGCCGGTCCGACCATCGGGATGTGGGATAAGCAGGAGGGTGTTCCGGGCAGCGGAGATTATAAGTTATACCCCAACACGGCCTATTCCATCGAACTGAATTCTTCCACTTTGATACCCGAATGGGGCAAGGAAATCCGGGTCATGTTGGAAGAAGACGGCTTTTATGATGGCAAAACTTTTAGGTACATCGGCGGAAGGCAGCAAAAACTACTTTTAGTTAAATATTTCTAAAGTACTGGTAAAATATTAGTACTATGTATTGCATAGTATTCTAATAGTACATATCTTTGTCCTGTTATTGGATCTTTCACGTTCAAAACAGGACCATGAACATAGAAAATACACAAAGTCAGATGAGGAAAGGGGTGCTTGAATTCTGCATCCTCTCCATCATTCAGCGCGAAGAGGCCTATCCCAGTGATATCATCGAGGAGATGAAAAAGGCCCACCTCAATATTCTTGAGGGAACACTTTACCCCCTGCTTACAAGACTAAAGAATGCAGACCTGCTTGCCTACCGTTGGGTGGAGAGCTCTGGTGGGCCGCCCCGAAAGTATTTTTCATTGACGGAGAAGGGTGCAGCTTTTTATAAGGAGCTGGAGGCCACCTGGCGGGAAATGAGTGATTCGGTGGAGAGGGTGATTGGGAATAGGAAAGAGTTGAACCTGCCTGCCGAAGGAAAAAGGGTTGAAGAAGTTGAAGAAGTTGAAGTGGTTGAAGAAAAGAGCGACATCCAACAGCTACCTGAACAGCCAGCCATTACCGAACCCAGTTCAACAGATGAAAATATTCATCCTCCAACTGACCAAGCCTCAAAATCATAATCCTCAGCAACAACCATCAATCTTAACGTACAAACTTAGACCATGAACAAAGTAATCAATATCAATTTCCAGGGCAGGGTGATTCCGATTGAGGAACCGGCGTTTGAAGAATTGAAACAATACATTGAAAGCCTCCGCAATCATTTTGCCAACGAAGAGGGCAAAGAAGAGATCATCAATGATATCGAGAACCGCATCGCGGAGCTTTTCACAGAAAAACTGAAAGCCGGGCAATCTACCTTTATCAGTGAGGAGCATGTTGCTGCCATCATCGCGAGCATCGGCCGTCCGGAGCAGTTTGACGATGTTACCATTGAAGACAACTACACTTCGACCTCCTCAACTTCCCAGCCTTCGGCTGGCGGGTTCAACTCCTCAAGTTCTTCAGCCTCCCAACCTTCGGCCGGCAAGTCCAACCCTTCCTCCGAGCCCCGCGGCTCCCTGTACAGGAACAGCAACGAGAAAATATTGGGAGGCGTTTGTAGTGGCCTCGGGGCGTATTTGAGGATTGACACAACCATTGTCCGTGTTTTGTTTGCCATGCTGGCAGTAGGCTCATTTGGATTTGGCCTGGTATTTTATATTGTACTCTGGGCGATTCTGCCCGAGCGATTCATGAACCATGCGGCTGTTACCAGAAAACTTTACCGAGATGCAGACCAAAAGGTTTTTGGCGGTGTGGCCAGTGGTATTGCACAATACTTCAATATAGCCGTCTGGATCCCCCGCTTGATTTTTGCACTGCCTTTTATCCTGGGTGCTTTTGAAAGCATGTTTCATTGGGTTCATTTCAGGGGGGCGATTACCCTGCCATTTGGCACCTGGTTCCTGATCTACCTGATCCTTTGGATCGTTGTTCCCAAAGCGGTAACCGCTTCAGAGAAGTTGGAAATGAAGGGCAAAAAGGTGGATCTTGAATCCATCAAAAACAAGGTGCAGGATGAAATGCAGGGAGTCAAAAAAAATTTTACAGAGAATGCCAGCAAATGGAAAGAAGACCTTTCAACAAAAGCCACTGAGTTTGGTCAGGAAGCCAAGGATACTGCCCAGCGTTTTGCCGGAGAGGCCGGTCCTGCCATAAGGCGCAGTGGAGGCGGTTTTGGAAGGTTTGTTGTTGGGGTCTTCAAGTTTATCGTGTTCTTTGTTTTGGGTGTGATTGCCATAGCAATGGTTGCAGGATTGGTGGGATTGTTTGCTGGCTTCAACATGCTCTTGCCCCTCAAGGATTTTGCGGTCAACAGCTCCCAGATCCAGACATATGCCTGGGCAACCCTTATTCTGTTTATTGCTGTTCCCATTATTGCATTGGTGCAATGGCTGGTCAGAAGGATTGCAGGATCAAAAGTCAAGAGCCCATACATCGCATTGACCTTTGGTGTTCTCTGGGCACTTGGTTGGGCCTCGCTGGTAATCCTCGTGGCAACTGTATCAAAAGAATTCAAACGCCCTGGTCAAATTACATCAGCAGTAGGCATTGTTCAACCATCCACTGGTAAGCTGAAAGTGGAGTTCAAAGATGCCGAAGGACAGTACTATCCCCTGGATTTGGATTGGGACGACAATGATGACCAAGATCGTAACAGGTCATCCGATGTGATGCTTTCAGTGAATGAGGACAGTCTATTGCTCAAAAACATCCGTGTCAAGCTGGAAAAAAGCCGAGACGACAGTTTCCATGTTACACTCATCAAGCGCGCAAGGTCTTCTTCGCCCAGGAATGCGGAAATCATTGCTGAGCAAATATCCTATGCTATTGAACAGTACGACAGCATCCTGAGTCTTCCGATCGCCTTCCCCATCACCACCCAAAACAAGTTTCACAACCAGCAGGTGATCGTGAAAATTGAAGTGCCTGTTGGCAAAGAAATATATGTTGACGGAAAAGCGAATAACCTGAACTGGTATTCGGTCAGGGGTGGTGCAAATGGTTTGTCCATCAATGTTGACGATGATTATGATGATGATAATATCTGGACAAGCGGTGTTTGGTACATCATGCGCGAGGGTGGTGTTGAGAAAAAATACAAGGATGAGGAATCAACCCACAAGGGTGAGTTGATGGACAAGATCCAGAGAATGAAAGAAGAAATTGAAAAAGAGAACAACAAGATTGAAGAGATGGAGATGAACATCAAAAACGGTGATACCACGGTTAATGTGAAGATCAATACCACCGCCATGGCTGATGCAGAGGAAGAACCCGCTACGGGCGCTTCCTCCAATCCCCGAAGATTGTTCTTTGGTGCCATGAATTTGTTGAAGATGGGGAGATAGAATTATCTTTGCCCCCATGAAATCGACTCCCTTCACCCATCTTCACCAGGCACTTGGCGCTAAAATGGCCGAGTTTGCAGGCTACAACATGCCCATATCCTATACCGGCATCAATGATGAGCACCAGGCCGTGCGCAACAATGTTGGTGTATTTGATGTAAGCCACATGGGTGAATTCATCCTGAAGGGTGAGAATGCTTTGGCTTTGATCCAGCAGATCAGTTCCAACGATGCTTCCAAACTCATCAATGGACAGGCGCAGTATAGTTGCATCCTGAATCAGAATGGCGGTATTGTAGATGATATGCTGGTATACTGTGTAGAACAGAACAAGGTCTATATGCTGGTGGTGAATGCCTCCAACGTCAAAAAGGATTGGGATTGGATCCAGGAGTACAACCAGGGAAAGGTTGAAATGCACAACATTTCAGACAAGACCTGCCTGTTGGCGATTCAAGGGCCTAACGCCACAAAGGTGTTGCAACCGCTCACCGAGATGGACATCCTCAACATGAAATATTATACATTTTCAAAAGGCCTTTTTGCCGGCGTTGAAAATGTATTGGTGAGTGCAACCGGCTACACAGGTGCAGGTGGTGTTGAAATTTATTTTGAAGATGAGGGAGACAATGCTGTAAAAATCTGGAACGCGATATTTGAAGCAGGCGCAGCTGCAGGCATCAAGCCTGTTGGATTGGGTGCCCGCGATACCCTGAGGTTGGAAAAAGGATATTGCCTCTATGGCAATGATATCGATGATTATTCCACACCGCTCGAAGCGGGTTTGGGATGGATCACCAAGTTTACCAAGGAATTTACCTCCTCTACATTTTTGAAGAAGCAAAAAGAAACCGGCGTTGAAAAAAAACTGGTTGGCTTTGAAATGATTGACCGCGGCATCCCACGCCACGATTACATGATCAGGGATGAAGAAGGCAACCTCATTGGCCGTGTTACTTCCGGTACACAATCCCCAACACTCAACAAGGGCATCGGTATGGGCTATGTACTTTCAGAATTTGCTGCTGTTGGGTCTGAAATTTTTGTTGATATCCGCGACAAGCAGATCAAGGCGGTTGTGGTTCAGCTTCCATTTGTAAAATAGGATTGATGGGCGCGCAACAGAGAAAACTTTTCACCTCCTTATCTCCTGCACTCCTCAACTTGTATGACATCAGCAACAGTGTTGTGGTGATCATTGATGTTTTACGTGCTACATCTACCATCGCCACTGCATTGTACAATGGCGCTGAGGCGGTAATGCCTGTGGCTACAGTACCACGCTGCATTGAACTTGGGGCTGAGCTCAACGGCATCACAGCCGGTGAACGCGATGGCAGGGTTGCTGAAGGACTGAGTTACGGTAATTCTCCATTTGAATACCCCAGGGAATTCATTGAAAATAAATTGTTGGTGTTGACCACTACCAATGGAACCAAGCTCTTGCACATGGCTCTTGACAGCGGTGCACCAGAAATCATCACTGGGTCATTCCCCAATCTTTCTGCTGTTTGTGATCACTTGATGGCATCAGACAAAGATGTTTTCCTGGGATGCTCCGCATGGAAAGACAGGGTCAATATGGAAGACACCATTTTTGCGGGAGCTGTGATCAACAGGATCAAGGGTCATTTTGAAATGCATTGCGATGCGTCTAAAATGGCCGAAAGCCTGTTCCTTGAAGCCGGAGAAGACCGGTTTGGTTTCATGGAACGCCGTGGTGCGACGCACTATCATCGCTTGATGAACTATGGTTTGGAAAAAGACATCCGCTATTGCCTGTCTGCTGATGTGGCCAATGTACTTCCCATTTTCAGGGGAGACAGGTTGGTCTTGGAGTCATAAAACCATGTCTATATCAGCAGCTGAAAACCGCTTAATTTACTGATTTTTTTCCATATTATTCTTGTTTTTCAGGCTTTCTAATTTATAGTTGTCAACCGATAAGAATAGGGTTCTTTTGCATTAATTTCGCAGATTAACCCAACATCGTCCATGTCATTATCGCATCTACTGAAATTCATTTACAACAACGGAACGGACGAAGTCATCCGTAGAGGAAAAAAGATACATGCGATAGGATATGTTGAATTCATTGAATACGACGATCTTCTCGGTGCGGTAAGTTTTAGGGTCAAAGACGACAATTACAGCACGTTCTACAAGGTTCATGTACAAAAATACAAGGATCCGCGCGCCATGGCATTGCGTTGCTCTTGTCCGTACAACCTTGGTGATATCTGCAGGCATGAAGCTGCTGCCTTATTGCAGCTGCAAGATCTTGTAGACAAGAACATGATTGGTGACAATACCATCAAGTACGATCAGCGGCATACGGTCATCAAGATGAAGCAGATTGAACTCCGCACCATTCGGATGCTCGCCACCCAAGAGGTTTGCGAAAAAGCGGAAGTGGTGCTCAGGACGACAAAAGCCAACATCATCAGCGCAAAAGATGAAAGGGTAGAAGCCAAACTTGAACTCAATGGTGAGGTTTTTCCATTGGTCATCCAAAGAAATGAGGAGCGCAATTTTGATACTTCCTGCAAGTGTACAGAAGAAACACATCCGCTCTGTGTGCACAAAACCGTTCTTTTTCTTCAGCTCTTGAATGCATACGGCAGTGTATATTTTGATACCATCCGCAACTGGGACAAGGAAAAAAACAAGTTGTTGGGGATCTATGGGTACAGCATGAATGAACCTGACTGGCAGACAAAATTTGAATTTACCTATAAAGATGGAAAGCCCTTCCTGAGGGTGCTTGACCCAACAGTCAAGAGGGTGACAACACCCATTGTTGAGGAGAAGCCGGTCGTGCAGCGAAAAGAAGAAGTGAAAGAAGAGGTCAATGCGGTAAGCGAACCTGTGGTTTCCTCACAAAGGCTTGGCGTAGTTTTTATTGAAACACCCGGTAAATATCCGGGCTTCAATGTTGAGTTGGTCAGTGGAGAGTTTGATCAGGAAAACATGGAGTTCCTTGGTAAGGTTGAACACATTGACCTTTCCAAATATGTGCCAACCACTGAGTTGGTCACAGAAGACATTTCCCTGATGAACGCCGTCAGAAAATTACAACGTTCGGAACTTGATAAATACGTCAGCCGCAATTCGCCTTTCTCAGGCATTTGGGAAAACATCATTTATTCAGAAGAAGAAGGCCTTCCTGCAGAAACAACCTTGCTCATCGACGAATACCTGCATCCCAAAATCGTCAAGATGTTTGCAGAGCATGAAGAGCGCACCCTGTTCCTGAAACTATCACCTGGCAAGCCTTTTACAACAGCCAACCTGGTGAAGGCTGGGATTGGAAGCGGAAGGATGAAACCCGGATTGCAGGTTGCACTTGAAAAGAAACAGGCCACCATTACACCCGTGGCTCTGATTGAAGAGTGGGACATTGAACTTTCCGCCAACGAATGGTCCTCCTCTCTGGTGGCCATCTTCAACGACAAGTTCTACTGCTGGAACTCACTGGAAGATCTTGAAGCCATCACGGCCTTTATTCCTGAGAGAAACAGAAAAATCAGCCTTTCAAAATGGCCTGAATTTCTGGAGCGGGAAGTCTTGCCATTTGCAAGAAAATACAAAGTTGATTTTGATAAGTCTTTGATGACAGAGCTGTTCAACGGTGAGCCTGAAATCAAATTGCAACTCCAGGAAAAAAATGAATACCTGGTCTTTACACCTGTATTCCTTTACCAGGGTTACGAAGTAAAATATACAGACAAGGAAACGATCTTTCTTCCCGAAAATGGAAAGATCAAAATGATCAAAAGAGACCTGGAGAAAGAAAGGGATTTTGTCAAAAAATTGGGCTCACTTCATTCCAATTTCATCAATACAGAAAACAGTTTCAACCTTGTGTTGAAGGGAACGGAAGTATTGAGGAACAACTGGTTCTTCCTGTTTGTAGATGCAATGAAGGAATTCCAGGTGCCTGTCATTGGCTTTGAGGTCTTGAAAAATTACAGGTTCAATACCGCTAAACCGCAGACCAGGATACAGATCAGCAATGGCGTGGATTGGTTTGATGCCAAAGTGGAGATCATATTTGGCGATCAAAAAGTATCCATCGAAGAAATCAAGCGTGCCCTCAACAACAAGCAACAAATTGTTCAGCTGAACGATGGAACCCTTGGTATTCTGCCCGACGAGTGGCTGAAAAAATATTCGCTGCTCTTCCGTGTGGGCGAAGGAAAAACAGACCAGCTAAGGCTTTCAAAGTATCACCTCAGTGTTATCGATGAACTCTACAACAACATTGATGAAACAGAGGTCATGATCAAGCTGGAAGAAAAATATGAACGGCTCAGGTCTTTCAACAGGATCAATGAAGTTGATCCTCCAACACAATTGGCAGAGATTCTCAGGCCATATCAGGTTGCCGGTTATCATTGGTTGAACTATCTCACGGAAGTGGGCTGGGGCGGCATCCTGGCCGATGACATGGGTCTCGGTAAAACCATCCAGGCCTTGTCTTCACTGCAGCGTTTCCGAGACAACAATGAAACCATGACGGCCATCGTTGTATGTCCCACCACATTGATGTTCAACTGGGAAAATGAGATCAAGAAATTCACACCCAAATTGACCTACCGCATCCACCATGGCGGAGAAAGGATCCGTGACAAAAAAATATTTGTGGATCATGATGTGGTCATCACTACTTATGGGACACTCAGGAGTGATATCAAGTTCATGCTTGAAACCAATTTTGATTATATCGTATTGGATGAATCGCAGGCCATCAAGAATCCGCAGAGCAAGGTAACCAAAGCGGCCTGTTTGCTGAATGCAAAAAACAGGCTTTGCATGAGCGGTACGCCTCTGCAGAACAATACTTTCGATATCTATGCGCAGATGAACTTCCTGAACCCTGGGATGCTGGGCAGTGTGGAATATTTCAGGAATGAGTTTGCTACGCCTATCGATAAGTTTGGCGAAAGAGAGCACAAGGAACACCTGAAAAAACTTCTTTTTCCATTCATCCTCAGGCGTACCAAAGAGCAGGTGGCAAAAGACCTTCCAGAAAAAACAGAGACCATCCTTTTCTGTGAAATGGAAGAGGAGCAACGCAATATTTACGACGCATACCGGAACGATTACCGTGACAAGATTTTAGGAGTTATCAAGGAGCAGGGCATCCAGAAATCACAGCTGACCATCTTGCAAGGCTTGATGAAACTGCGCCAGATCTGTGATTCACCGGCCATCATGAACGAGACCGAACAGATGCCGAATGTTTCCGTCAAGCTGGATGAGTTGTCAAGGGAAATCACAGAAAACATTGGCAATCACAAGGCCCTGGTATTCTCACAATTCCTTGGAATGCTTGGATTGATCAGGGAAAAACTCACTGAGCTGGGTGTGAAATTCGAATATTTCGATGGAAGCACTTCTGCTGTTGACAGGGAAAAAGCCATCCAGAGTTTCCAGAAAAATGATGAAGTCCGTGTGTTTCTGATTTCGCTCAAAGCGGGTGGTGTGGGTCTTAACCTGACCGCGGCAGACTATGTGTACATTGTTGACCCATGGTGGAATCCTGCTGTTGAACAACAGGCCATTGACCGTACGCACCGTATCGGGCAGACCAAAAACATCTTCGCTTATCGCATGATCTGTAAGGACACGATAGAAGACAAGATCCTGCAATTGCAGGACAAGAAACGTGCCCTTGCCAAAGACCTTGTGTCTGATGACGATGGTTTTGTGAAGACGCTGACAAGAGAGGATGTGGAGTATCTGTTCAGTTAGAACAAGTAGCCATTTACTCCCCTGTCTTTTTTACAAACCGGAGATTGTTTTTACACTGAGGTACAAGGTGGCCAGCACCACCACCAGACCAAATATTTTCAAGAATAGGGGATGTTTATACTCCCCTATTATTTTTTTGTTGGATGCCGCAAGCAGTATCAGTCCTAACGATATGGGCAAGATGAATCCATTCAATGCTCCGACAATCACCAACGTTTTTACCGGTTTCCCGATGGTGATAAAAACAATGAGTGCAATGAGCACAAACCCAACCAACATCGGCTTTTCGTTTTTTTCAAAGGCCGGATGAAAGGAGCGAAAAAAGGAAATGGAAGTATAGGCAGATCCGACCACCGAAGTGATGGCTGCACTCCACATCACGATTCCAAAAATCATGTAGCCCAGTTTTCCGGCAGCGAGTTGAAAAACAGAGGCAGCAGGATTGCTGCTGTCCAACGAAAGTCCTTTTGAGACCACACCCAGGGCTGCCAGGAACAACAATACCCGCATGATGGAGGCCAGCAGGATGGCCGAGACAGCAGAGTGGCTGACTTCTTTTGTGTGCTGAGGCCCGGTCAGGCCTGCATCGATCAGGCGGTGTGCTCCCGCAAAACTGATGTATCCCCCTACCGTTCCACCCACCAGGGTGATGATGGCCATGAAATCAATCTTGTCCGGAACAAAAGTCTTTTTGACAGCCTCTCCCATGGGCGGTGCGGCAACAAAGACCACATAGAGGGTCAGCAGGATCATCACCAGTCCCAATACTTTTGCAAACAGGTCCATCCACCTGAGCGATTGTTTGTTGACAAAGATCAGTATGGCAATGGCTGCACTGATCACGGCACCTGTTTCCGTACTCCAACCTGTGAGCACGTTCAGCCCCAGGCCCGCACCTGCAAGGTTTCCTGTATTGAAGGCCAGCCCGCCAACAACAATCAGGAGGGTAAGGAAATAACCTGCACCGGGAAAGACCTTGTTGGCCAGTTCCTGTGCCCGCATCCCTGAAGCACCCAGGATTTTCCAAATGTTCATTTGTGCGCCGATGTCCAAAATGATGGAAATCAGGATCACAAACCCAAAGCTTGCGAGCAGGGTATTCGTGAATACTGCCGTCTGTGTCAGGAAGCCAGGGCCAATGGCAGAAGTGGCCATCAGAAAGGCTGCGGCGATGATGGGCGAATGGCTGAGCCTGGATAATGTTGTCTTCATTGTTTGATGGCTATTCCTTGTTGGATCAAGGATTGTTTGATCATTTGCGCAAATGCCACAGCATGTTCCCCATCGCCATGGATGCAAATGGTGTCTGCTTGCATGGAAATTTCCTGCCCGTCTGTGGATCTTATGGTTTGGTGGAGGATGATTTGCAAGACTTGGGCAAGGCTTTGCTCCGCTGTTTCAATCAAGGCATGCGGTTCTTGGCGTGGCGTCAGTCTTCCTTTATTGGTATAGGTCCTGTCTGAAAAAACTTCCCTGTAAAACCGCAGTCCATGGGCTTTTGCGGATGATTCGGAGGCGCTGTCAGGCAATCCGTACAGAATAAGAGAGGCGTCAATCTCTTTTATCGCCCTTGATATGGCATCGGCCACCATTGGATCGTTTGCCGCCATGTTGTAGAGGGCACCGTGTGGTTTGACATGGCTTAGTTTTGCGCCTTCGGCTTGTGCCGCATTGAGGATGCTGTTGACCTGGTCGGTCACGATCGCATGAATTTCATCACCAGACAATTGCATCTCCCTTCTCCCAAAACCTTCCCGATCATTGAAAGAGGGGTGTGCGCCGATGGCAACCTGGTGTTGCATCGCGAGGCGAATGGTTTGGTGCATCAGTTCTCCCCCACCGGCATGGTATCCACAGGCAATGTTGGCCGAACTGATCAAGGGCATGATCAGTGCGTCGGTTGCAAAGCCTTCGCCCATGTCGCAGTTCAGGTCGATTTTCCCAAGCATGTTTCAAATGTAGTTCAAATAACAATTCCCTTTTTTTGCTTAAATTCATCCAATGAAAAATAGAAGAACCTTCCTCCGGTCGACAGCGTTTGCATCCGCCGGATTGCTTGCCAGCAAATCATTTGCCTTTTCAATTGTTGACAAGAACAGGCAACCCGAAGAATTGATCATAGGACACAATGGATTTACCTATAAGGTTGACAAGGGATGGGCCAAGATCAGTGCCAGCACCCACCCGGTGATCAACTGCCACGAGATGGTGCAGGACAGCAAAGGCCGTCTGATCATGGTGGGTGATGATACACACAATAATATCCTCATTTTTGATAAGTCTGGCCAGTTATTGGATTCCTGGGGAACGCAGTTTCCTGCAGGTCATGGACTTACCATCAGCAAGGAAAACGATGAAGATTTTCTCTTGATTGTAGACAATGGTTTCTACAAAGACCTTTCCGGTAAATCAAAAGCACAACCCGGAAATGTAGTGAAGACTGACCTTAAGGGAAGGATTATTTTTTCATTGGCACAACCCCATACCATTGGCGCCTACAAGGATGAGGAAGCATACCGCCCAACTGAAACTGCAGTAGCTCCCAATGGAGACATCTATGTGGCTGATGGATACGGATCCGATTATATCATCCAGTTTGACAGCAAAGGAAGGTTCATCAGGAAGTTTGGTGGCCGCAAAAATGAAAACAAGGAGCATAATTTATACTGTGCCCATGGTGTTGTAGTGGACAACAGGGATCCAAACAATCCTGTGCTGATCTGTACTTCAAGAGAAGAATGTTGTTTCAAGGTCTTTACGTTGGATGGAAAATACATCAAACGCATTGATACCCCAGGGATGTATGTATGCAGGCCTGTCATCCATGGACAACATCTTTATGCCGGCGTTTGCTGGTCCAAAGACGCAGAAGGCAAAAAACAAAATGCAACCGGATTCTTGACCATCCTGGATACCAATTACAAAGTATTGGCCAGCCCTGGCGGAACGGCGCCTGTTTATAAAAACGGCATACTGCAACAAACATTCCAGCATGAATCAAGGGTATTCAAGCATGGCCATGATGTTTGTATCGACGAAGATCAAAGCATCTATGTTTGCCAGTGGAATGCTGACAAGACAACGCCGGTGAAGTTGACGAGGGCTTAGTTGCCTTCGGCCTGTTGAAAAAGTTTAAGTGGTTGAAGAGGTTGAGGGGGTTGAAGAAGTTGAGGAGGTTTAAGTAATATTTAAAAACACAAACAGCGTAATGGATTCGAATAAAGTGGACATGTTCATTCTGAGCAATGGAAAGTTTTTTGAAAGCAACCAACTGATGTACATCAGGGAGCAGTTGCTGGCCATGGATGACTCAAAATGGTCATTGGTTCAAACCATACAGTTCAAGGATCCGACGACCAGCATCATTGTTTCAATCCTTGCAGGAACCCTGGGCATTGACCGCTTTATGATTGGCGATACTGGACTTGGCATTGGAAAATTATTGACCTGTGGCGGTATTGGTATTTGGGCATTGGTGGATTTATTCCTGATCATGGGAGCAACCAGGGAGAAGAACTTTACCAAATTTCAGCAGTTGTTGTATTGATGGGAATCAGCAGAAAAAACCTCTATATCCTGATCATGCTCTTTTGTATGTCAGGCTATTCCTGGCTTGTCATGCACCTTGACAGCAGGTGGGCAAATCTTGTAGGCCCTGTTTGTGTGTTCAAAAAAGCAACCGGAATTCCTTGCCCATCTTGTGGTGCAACGCGTTCAATGATTGCCTTGATCAATGGAGATTTTTTAAGCGCCATTTCATGGAATCCAATAGGACTATTATTGTTGGGAGGTCTTGTCATCTTTCCTTTTTGGCTCTTGCATGACCTTGCATTGAAGAAGAACAGCTTTCATGTTTTTTATGCGTCAGTTGAAAAAACGCTAATGAAAAAGCATGTTGCTTGGCCATTGATTCTACTGGTATTGTTGAATTGGTGCTGGAACATTTATAAAGGAGTATGAGCATGGCCCCAACATTTGCATATCATCCGGATGAAGCAGAAGCCGAAAAAGCTTCGAACAGTTATCTCATGTCGCTGATTGCCATCATGGTTGGTTTTCCATTGCCCATCATCAACCTGATGGCCACCCTGTTTTTTTATATTGCCAACCGGAAGTCAACGTATTTTGTTCGCTGGCATTGTATACAGGCCCTGCTTTCGCAACTGAGCCTATTTGTGATCAATACCATTGGTTTTTGGTGGACGGTATCTGTCTTTTTCAGGGAAGATGAACATGTTTCAAACCCTTATCTGGCCTATGTTATAACGGTTTTTGTTGTCAATGTTTTTGAGTTGGCCCTCACCATTGTTGCTGCCATCAAAACCCGAAAGGGCCAGCATGTTTCCTGGTGGTTTTATGGCCCACTGACCCAAATGATGTGTAAACCCTGATATGAAAAAAACAATATTACAGGCATTTATTCTTTTGTCGATGGCTGCAGGTATTTACCTGCTCATCAGCCGTGTGGATTGGATGAAACTTTTTCGCATAGAAAAAATGACAGATGCCCTTGAAC
Organism: uncultured bacterium; assembly: GCA_903894575.1. Classification (GTDB taxonomy): domain Bacteria; phylum Bacteroidota; class Bacteroidia; order Chitinophagales; family Chitinophagaceae; genus Pollutibacter. The sequence goes on along the minus strand of CAITQQ010000298.1, from coordinate 12,970 downwards.
AGAAACTGGGCGATATGGTATGGGCTGGGATGGAAGAACAGTCTATTGAAGAGGGCAAAGAATATCAGAGGGTGGATAGCCTGGTTACTGCGATTTGCAAAAGCAATGGCTTCGAACGCAAGAAGATCAAACTTCATATCATGGGTGATAGCGAGGTCAATGCTTTTGCCTTACCCGACCGCCACATGGTGGTCCATACAGGATTGATCAATGCCGTGCACAACAATGATGAACTCAGCGGGGTATTGGCGCATGAAATAGCCCACATGGAATTGTCGCATGTCATGAAAAAACTGCTCAAGCAAATGGGATATACGCTCTTGATCAGCATCACCACTGGAGAGGCCGGTGGTGGTGCTATCAAAGAATTGCTGGGCATGCTGTCATCAACTGCTTACGACCGAAAACTTGAAAAGGATGCAGACATCAAGGCCATTGAATATTTGAAGAAGACCGGTATCAGCCCCAACGGTTTTGCTGATTTTTTGTATCGCCTTGGTGAAAAAGATGGCTCACTGGGTAGCCTTTCCTGGATCAGCACCCATCCTGATTCAAAGGAGAGGGCGAAATACATCAGGGAAAAAGCCGGGCGATAAGGTATAAGCTATATTTTGTTGTTGAGTACATTCCAGGGTCCACCATTATGACATTGAACCCCGGCAGTATTAAGCATTGCCGCTGCCATGCCACTCCTGTTGCCACTTCTGCAACAGGTAATGATCACTTTATTTTTCTTTTTCAATTCTTCGGTTTTGTTTTTGATCTCATCCAAAGGGATATTGATTGATCCCTTGATGTGACCACTGTTGAATTCACCCGGAGTGCGAACATCTATGATAACAGCGCCGGCCTTAACAAGTGAAGCAAAGTCTACCGAGGGACCGGAAGAGAACATGTTTTTAATAAAATCGATCATGATGTTTGTTTTAATTTTCAGTAAATCATTTGTCAAAATCCTTCAACTCCCTCAACCTCTTCAACCTCTTCAACCTCCTTCAACTCCCCTAAACTTCAACTGCATTCCCCAAGGCCAGCCACTCATTCATGCTCGCTGAATAATTGAGCACATTGGTATAGCCTTCTCTTGCAAGCAGGGAATAACCGATGGTTGCACGATCGCCTCCCTGGCAATGGATTACTACTTTTTTGTCTTTGCTGACCTTTTCCAGGTTGTTCATCAGTGAACCAACAAATACATGATCAGCGCCTTTGATATGCCCACTCTTGAACTCTGTGGCATTGCGCAGATCAACCACCTGAACATTGGTTTCATCCAACAGGGATTTGAATGTGTCAATATTGATGACCGGCACAGTATCGAGTTGTCCACCCTGATCAGTGAATTCTGCGGTTGATGGAACATATCCCAAGATATTGTCAAGACCAATGCGCATCAGTTTACGGGTCAGGTCGTCGAGCATTGACTCATCGGCCAACAACATGAATGGCTCTTCATAATTGAGGAACCAACCGGCCCATGTGGCAAATGAATTGTTGCCTTGAAAATTGATGCTTCCAGGAATATATCCTTTTGCAAATTCAGTTTTATTGCGGGCATCAATCAATTTTACTCCTCTTCCCATGGCTTCCATCATTTCGTGGTTGCTGAGGGCCTTCAGTTTCGGAACAGCCGTCAACAAAGGACGATCCACCTTGTTCAGCTTCTTCATCATTGTAAAGTACTTCGGTGGTTCGGGCTGGTCTTCCAAAAGGAACTTGGTGAACCCGTTTTCATCATTTGCAAAACGGAATGCCCAGTTGCGTATTTTCTCATAGCCCACTGTGGTGCTGGGTACTGCGCCCAATGCCTTGCCACATGCTGATCCTGCGCCATGACCAGGCCAAACCTGGAGATGATCAGGAAGCTTGCTGAAACGGTCAATTGATTTGAACATCTGTTGCGCGCCAGCATCTGAAGTACCGCTTATTCCGGCTGCTTTTTCAAGAAGGTCAGGACGGCCAATATCACCAACAAAAACAAAGTCTCCTGTAAAAAACATAACAGGCTCTGCACTTGCTGGTGTATCTGTCAACAAAAAGCTGATGCTTTCTGGCGTATGACCAGGCGTGTGAAGGGTTTCCATTTTCAGGTTGCCTACCATAAAGGTTGTACCATCTTTCAATCCAACATGATCGAATTCATATTCCCAACCAGGACCGCCTTCATCTGAAAGATAGAGCTTGGCTCCAGTGAGGGCAGCAAGTTCGCGTGAGCCGGAAAGGAAGTCTGCATGGATATGGGTTTCCAACACATGGGTGATGGTCATGTTGTTTTGCTTGGCGATTTCAAGATAGGTGTCTACATCGCGTTTGGGATCGATGACGGCTGCAACGCCCGCCTTCTGGCATCCGATGAAATAACTGGCTTGAGCAAGGGTTTTGTCGTAAACGTGTTGAAAAAACATAGATTAATTTTTAATGGTTTTCTTTTAGTCTTCTAACGGATTGGTTTTAAAATATGGAGAGTTGGTCTTATTTGAAAAAAAGCTCTTTTAAAATTATGTAAATGCCCATCACCAAAACAAACCAGCCAAAGCCTTTTTTAAGGCGTTCTGCCGATACTTTTTTACTCATGGCATTGCCGATAAAGATGCCGACGATGGCCAAGGCGGTAACTGAGAACAGCAGGTTCCAGTCCATGGTTTGTTTTCCCAGGTCTCCAGTGAAACCAATGAGTGATTTGGCGGCGATGATCATCAAAGATGTTCCAATGGCCTGTTTCATGGGAAGTTTACTGAAGAGCACCAGGGCTGGGATGATCAGGAATCCGCCTCCTGCACCAACCAGTCCGGTCAACATACCCACAATAGCCCCTTCCACCAGGATCATGGGGTAATTGAATACCTGGGGTCCTTCTTCTTCAGTTGATGTATCCCGGCTGCGGATCATGGAGACAGAGGCAAAAACCATGAGGATGGCAAAAATCATCATCATCATCAAGGCTTTGGTCACTTCCAAAGACCCGATGTGGAATATTGTAGATGGGATGGCAGGAACAATGAATGCACGGGTTGCATAAACGGCTGCTATGGAGGGTATTCCAAAGATGATGGCAGTCTTAAAATTGATCTCCCCATTTTTATATTTTGGGAATACTCCGACCAGGCTTGTAGATCCAACAATGAACAGGGAATAGGCCGTAGCCATCACAGGGTCAACACCAAAAAGATAAACAAGAACAGGAACGGTGAGAATGGATCCGCCGCCGCCGATGAGGCCCAGTGAGATACCGATTACCAGTGAAGCCAAATATCCAATTATTTCCATGTGTAAATTTTCGTAAGGCAAAGATGCGTATTGCCAACATCAAAGAGTGTGACGGATGTCACGCAGCTTGTTTTTTCTAAAAGTGATTTAAATCACTGTTTGTAAAGGCCATATGGGTCAACTTTGATTTTGATAAAATTCTATCATTCTAAAAAAATAACACATGAAAGTAGAGCAAATTTACACCGGTTGTTTGGCACAGGGCGCATATTATATTGAAAGTGAAGGAGAGGTTGCCATTGTGGATCCGCTCCGTGAAGTTGAGCCTTATATTAAAAAGGCAGAAGCCGAGGGAGCAAGGATCAAGTATGTATTGGAAACGCATTTTCATGCGGATTTTGTATCCGGCCATTTAGACCTCTCGCGCAAAACCGGTGCTGAAATTGTGTTTGGCCCCAATGCTGCTCCTTCATTTCCCATCCATGCTGCAAAAGACGGTGAAATCCTTTCCCTGGGAAACATCAAAATAAAAGTATTGCATACCCCTGGCCATACCATGGAGAGCACTTGTTATCTGTTGATTGATGAAGAAGGAAAAGAAAAAGCGTTGTTCAGTGGGGATACCCTTTTTATTGGCGATGTCGGCCGTCCGGACCTTGCGCAAAAAGTGAAAGCAGAACTGACGGAAGACATCCTCGCTGGACATTTGTATGATTCATTGAGAAACAAAATCATGCCCCTTGCAGACGATATCATTGTTTATCCCGCTCATGGTGCAGGATCAGCCTGTGGAAAGAAAATGAGCAAGGAAACCACCGATACACTGGGTCACCAAAAAAGAACCAATTATGCACTGGATACAGCACTTAGCAAGGAACGTTTCAAGGCTGTTGTGTTGGAAGGCCTGGTTGCTCCTCCGGGTTATTTTCCACTGAATGTATTGATGAATATCCAGGGGTATGACAGCATTGATAAGGTATTGGAAAGAGGGCAGCATGCGCTCAGTCCGGAGGCTTTTGAAGCAGCCGCCAATGAAACCAGTGCCCTCATCCTGGACACCCGAAAAGCAGAGCATTTTGCAAAGGGGTTCATCCCCAATTCAATCAATATTGGTATTGATGGAAATTTTGCACCCTGGGTCGGAACCATGATACCCGATATCAAACAAGAGATTCTGCTTGTCACCGAAGAGGGAAGAGAGGAAGAGGCGGTTGTGCGTTTGGCAAGGGTAGGATACGATTTTACCATCGGTTACCTCAAAGGCGGTTTCGATGCCTGGAAAAATGCAGCAAAAGAAGTGGATCATATTGAGCAGGTGACTCCCGATCAACTGGCCTCCATCATCACAACTGATCCACACAGCCATATCCTTGATGTAAGAAAACATTCCGAATTTTCCAGTGAACATCTGCTGGATGTTATCAATACGCCACTGGATTTTATCAATGAAAGCATGGCGCAGATTGATAAAAGCAGGAAACACTATGTGCATTGTGCTGGTGGATACCGATCAATGATTTTTATCTCCATCTTGAAGGCCAGGGGATTTGACAACCTTGTTGACATCAAGGGGGGATTCAATGCCATCAAGGAAAGCGGAAAATTCACCATCTCAGATTATGTCTCTCCGACCACAATGTTGTAATTTGTGCAAAAGACAATATGAAAAAAGGAATAGTGGCATTGCTGTTGAGCATGATAGCCTTCGCAGGATTTGCACAGGAAAAAAAGTTGAGCGTGGTATGGGATCTTTCCAGCGCCGATACGACGGTTCAAGCTGCAGTATTCCGTCAGGTCAACAATGCCAGGGCCTTGGTGCCAGACCTGCAGGTAGAAGTCGTTTTTCATGGGCAGGCTATCCTTGCCGTGTTGAACGATTCACTTCAGTTTGCCTCCAGGGTAAAGCTGGCCAAGGAAAAAGGGGTTACCCTAGCAGTGTGCAACAATTCGCTCAAGCGCTTGAAAATTGATCCTTCCAAGCTGATGGCTGAAACCACGGTTGTGCCCAGCGCTGTTGTGGAGCTGATCAAAAAGCAGGCAGAGGGATGGAGTTACCTCAAGGCAAGCCATTGATCATACTACTATATTTTGTGCAATCGTTTGCGCAATAAATTGATCAGATACTTGGGTAAGTTTGCGCAAGTTGTTTAAAATATTCTTTCCTCACAGGAAGACAAAATCTAGCAACGATGGTTGATAAACGAGGGCGCTTTCCAGCGCCCTCTCTATTTATAGTGCTTTCTTGATTTTCGGGTCGATGAATTCCCAATCCAAAATGTGGGGATGAACATGTTCTCTCTTTGCTATGTCCATCATTTCCCTGATCAGTTCAGGATGTGCAGCAGCCACATTGTTTTTCTCATACCGGTCTGTCTCCATGTTAAAAAGTTCCCATGCACCTGAAGGATCTTTTCTCACATTTCTTTTGATGCCCTTCCATTTTCCAATCCTGACAGCCAATTGACCGCCGTTTTCAGGATATTCAAAGTAAAAGAAAGGATGTTTTTTTTGTACAGCAGCCTGGCCCATCAAAGTAGGCAACAAGGAAATCCCATCCAGGTTGGGAACTGGCTTTCCTGTCAGCGCCGCAAGGGTTGGCATGATATCATATTGCACAGAAGCATGATTTGAAACAGTATTGGGCGCAATCTTCCCCGGCCATCTTGCAATAAAAGGTACGCTGATCCCGCCTTCATAGAGATCCATTTTCAGGCCCCGGAGTCCGGCCACGCTGTTGAAGAATTTTGAATCAACCCCAGCAGAAAAGGTTGCACCATTGTCGCTGGAGAACATGATGATCGTGTTTCCATCAAGCCCTAGTTTTTTTATTTTTTCCATGATGATGCCCACCTGGTCATCCAGAAAACTGATCATGGCGGCATAGGTTGAACGGGGATATTTGACAGCAGCATATCCTTTTTGTCCGTAATAAGGCTGCTCGTCAAACAAGCCGATGTATTTTTTTACATATTCATCCGGTGCCTGCAGGGAAAGATGGGGCAAGGTATAAGGCAGGTAAAGGTAAAAAGGCTTGTTCTTGTTTTTGTCAATAAAGCCCAGGGCTTTTTCCGTCATTTTTGCGGGCGCATAATCATTGCCTTTGTAGTAATTAAAGTCTGCATCAGTGGCGTGAGCAGTATCTTTTATGGGTTGATGAACATTGATGAAATGGTTGTTTAATGAATCCCATTTGTCATTTTCCCAAAGATGTGTGGGATAAAAATTATGGGCCTGTTTTTGGTCGAGGTAGCCATAATAATAATCAAAGCCGTGGTTCAAAGGACTGCCCGTTGTTCCGGTAACACCCATGCCCCATTTGCCAACCAGTGCGGTATTGTATCCCCTCTCCTTCAGCATTTTTGCAACGGTATAGGCTCCTTCATGCAAAGGCATTTGCCCACCTTCCTTATCATCATCGAATCCACCCATTTCATAATTACCGCGGATATAGGAATGGCCGGGATGCTTTCCTGTCATCAACATGCAGCGAGATGGTGCACAGACCGGAGCACTGCTATAATGTTGTGTGAACCGCATTCCCTCTTTCGCCATTCGATCAAGATTCGGGGTCTTGATTTTTGTTTGTCCATAGCAACCCAACTCACCATAGCCCAGGTCGTCTGCATAGATATAGATGATGTTGGGTTTGGATTGCTGTGCGGATGATGTGGCGAGACAAAAGACAAATAGCGCTAAGAGTGAAGTTTTTAGCATAATGTGTTTTTGAATGAATTGATTCAAGCTGTAAAATAGAAAAAAACGCCTTCAAATTGAAGGCGTTTTAAAAGATTTACCAACCAGGATTTTGACCCAAGGCGGGATTAAGGGTTTTCTCTTTTTGGGGTATAGGCCAGAGATAATGTTTTGAGGGATCAAAGGTCTTGACAACACTCGGAACAACTACTGTAACAGGTGTTGTTCCTGTGTAATAAGTGATGCCCCTGACTGAACCTGTCATGACCTGTTGCGCTGTTTTCCATCTTCTGATGTCAAAAAGATGAATGCCTTCGAACGCAAGCTCAAGAACACGCTCTCTTCTGACTGCTGCACGAAGTTCCGTTTGTGTCATTCCTGTAACAAGTGCCGGTAGTCCAACATCAGAACGGGTCCTGACCTTGTTGATGGCATCATACACCGTGGCATCGATTTGATTCTGTTCAATTTTGGCCTCTGCATAAGTAAGAAGCACCTCTGCGTAGCGAAGCAGAATGAAGTTCAGTCCACTTGCACCCGGATTGGCAAAGTCTTCAGCGGAGACGTATTTTTTCAAGGAGAACCCGGTCGTGGTATTGTACTGCGTTTTTCCAATCTCATCACCACCGCCCATGCCGGGAACCGGTTTGAAAGGAATACCGCTCGGCAAAGGATCGCCATCAACATACATGGTAAAACGCATTCTTGGATCACGGTTGGTATAAGGGTTTCTTGGATCAAACCCTGATGTAGCATCGGTGATGGCTTTCCCATTCTTCATTGTATACAGGTCTGCCAGGTCTTTTGTAGGAACAAAGGTGCTGCCACTGGATTTTTGACTGTAAGGCCCCATAAAAGCGAAGGCATTATGGGTGTTGGTACCAGCAAGGAACTGCTTGTCAAACACAACTTCTATACTGTTTTCATTCGCATAGGTAAACAGTTTTCCATATTCTGCAATCAGGTTGTACACGTTCAGGTCCATCACTGATTTTGCTGCAGAGGCAGCTGTGGCAAAATCGCCAGACCACAATGCAGCCCTTGCTTTAAGTGCAAGTGCTGTGCCTTTTGTCACCCTTCCCTTGTCTGCACCAGCAAAGCTATTGGGCAGAAATGCTGATGCTTCGGTAAGCTCCTTGTCGATGAAGGACCATACTTCTGCAACCTTTGATCTTGTTATTGTCAGACCATCTGTAGTGGTGATGGCTGTCTTGATCAGTGGCACATCACCATAAAGCCCTGCCAGCTTCATGTAGGCATATGCGCGAAGCACACGTGCCTCGCTTTTAAATTGGTTGATCAGGGTTGTATTGGTTGTTTTGATTTTATCGATGTTATCCAAAACATAATTGGCAAGGAAGATACTCCTGTAACCATTTTGCCATTCTGATTGAATCCTGGAGTGCGAAGCATCGTAGGTGCCATTTTCAATGTTGTATTCTACTGTGAATACTGTATTGGTATGTCCGATCTCTGTAATACCATCCAATACGAAAAGGTTGGTGGCATCTAGTGAGGCATATACTGAATTGACTGCATAGCGTGCATCAGTTTCTGTTTTCCAATAAATCTCAGATGATACGCGGTCGTTGGGAATTGTTTCGAGCACATCTTTTTTACAGGATTGGAAAACAGTTCCAACGATGGCCAAAAAGTATCCCAGTTGTTTGATATTTCTTTTCATTGTGTTCTGTTTGTTCAATTAAAAATTGATGTTGAGTCCGTAAGTATACAAGGAAGTCTGGGGATAGTAGGTAGCCCTTCCAGAATCTGCCTCAGGATCCAATCCCCACTCATTTAATTTTGAAATGGTAAAGAGGTTCGTACCCGATATATACACCCTTGCAGCACTGATTCCAATTTTTTTACAGATGGAAGCTGGAATGGAATACATCAACTGAACATTTTTAAGTCTCAGATAAGAGCCATCGATGATCAGCCTGTCTGAGGTACCAACATTTCTGAAATCACTTTTTCTTGGTAGTGGAAATTTGGCATTGGGTCTTTCAGGTGTCCAATAATTGTTGGCAACCATCTTGTGTGTAAATGCCTCAGCGATTCCGATTTCGGTGATACCGCCAGACAAGCGTGTATCAACCTCAGCTGCCCCCTGCAAAAGGAAGTTGAGGCTGAAGTTTTTGTAAGAGAAGTCTGAGCTGAGTCCGAAAGTATATTTCGGAAAGGGGTTTCCAATCATTGTCCAGTCATCTGCTGTAATCTTTCCGTCTTTGTTCAGGTCAACAAATTTGACATCACCTGGTTTTGTGCCTGGTGCAATGGAAGGATAGCTGGCAACATCTGCTGCATTTTGGAAATACCCGTCTGTCTTGTATCCCCAATGGGCATTGAAAGGCAGGCCAACTTTTACGATATAACGGGGATCCAATTCATAGGAACTGTTGATGAAAGGCCCGGCACCCTTGAGGTCGATCACCATGTTGTTGTTGATGGCAAGGTTACCATTAATGGCGTATTGAAATTTGTGTTGGTTGTTTTTGAATCCCAGCGTAAACTCCCATCCCTTGTTATCAATTACACCTGCATTCTGTGTTGAAGAAGCAAATCCTGTAACCACAGGGAGTGGCAATGCGAGCAAGATTCCCGAAGTTCTCTTCTTGTAATAATCAACTGAAAAGGAAAGCTTGTTGTTCAGCAATTGGGCTTCAATTCCAAGATCGGTTTGGTCGTTGGTCTCCCAGGTAATGGTTGGATCAGCAAGACCGGTTTGTGAAAATGATTGTGCAGCCGTTCCCCCGAAGGAATAGGAGCCTTGGGATAGCGATGCAAAATAGCTGTACAACGGAACTGTCTGGTTTCCAGTCTGGCCCCAGGATCCCCTGACTTTAAGGTCAGAAATTGGGAGATTCAGTTCATCAAAAAACTTTTCTTTAGATACCCGCCATGCACCGGAGAAAGAAGGGAAAAAGCTGAACTGGTTGTCGCCTGTGAATCTTGAAGAGCCATCATATCTGGCATTTCCTTCCAAAAGATATTTCCCATCAAAACTGTAGTTGATTCTTGTGAAACCAGAACGGAGACCGTATTTGTATTCTGAACCAGCATTATTTTTGGTGGCATCGTTTGCACCCTGGCCGATGGATTGGATGTCATTGTTGTAGAAACGCTCGCGGTAAGCAGTCAATCCTGTTCCCTGGTTGTAGAGTTCTGAATATCCCAAGAGTCCGCGCAATTCGTGTTTGTTTAATTTTTTGGAGTAATTCAGGAGATAATTGGTTGTCAATTCAGTGTTACGGTCCCTGCCCTCAGTCAGCGTATTGTTCGCAACAGTGAATGTTCTTGCATTAACGGCATCAAAGTTGGTATATGCATTTTGGAATGCCTTTGTTTCAGCATAATTAATCACCGCAGAAGCCTGTGCTGAGAAAACCAGGTCTGGCAGGATTTCATAATCCAGCTTGCCTGAACCGTAGAGATAATGGGTAGCTATTTTGTTGTAACCTGACTTTTCAGCCAACATCAGTGGATTGGATGTTTGTTGACTCAGGCCATATGTACCATCTGCATATTTGGGATAAGCGAAAAGTGTACCATGGATGAAACGGTTGAACACATCTGTACTGAACGGTGTTTTTGAGAGATTGTACCTGTAGTTGATGTCTGTACTCAACTTGAGCTTGGGGCTCAGTTGCATATCATTGTTCATCCTCAATTCACGGATGTTTGCTCCATAATTGGCTGCAATCCCATCCTGGTCCATGTAGCGGAAACTCACCCTTGTTCTTGAAAAATCATTTCCCCCGCTGAAGGAAAAGTTATGGCTTTGCTGGGGAGCAGACTTTAAAACTGTTTGGAACCATGTATTGGGAAGTGGAAACTTTTCCCTGTCAGTAGCAGTAATCCATGATTGGATGCTCGATTCTGTGTAACGGGCAGGAATTGCAAGTCCCTGATTGGTATGGGCCAGCACCTGATAGCGCATATAATCTTCAAGGCCCATCATTTCCGGACTGTTGACAGATTGTTGAATGGCATAAAATCCATTGTAAGAGGCTTGAATTTTGCCAGACTTGCCTCGTTTGGTGGTAACCAGGACAACGCCATTGGCGGCCCTTGAACCATAGATAGCAGTAGACGATGCATCTTTCAAAATTGAAATGGATTCAACATCTTCAGGGTTCAGTGTAAAAAGGGTTTGTTCAACACCATCCACAATGATCAGTGGAGAGCTGTTCCCAGAGCTGTTCCCACTAAAAGTGGTGATACCCCTGATGCGCATTGTAGCTGCGGAACGACCAGGTTCTCCACCCCTGTCCAGTACGGTAAGACCAGGTGCCTGACCCTGTAGGGCCTGCTGAAGATTGGACACGGGGCGCCTGACAAGGTCTGCACCCTTTATCTGTGAAACCGAGCTGGTAAGGCTTACCTTCTTCTGTGTTCCATACCCGACAACCACAACATCCTCCAAATCATTTTTGGCCATTGCAAGAGAAATGGTCAGGGAAGTGGCCGCGTTTTTGATGATGATGACCTGACTTGAATAACCAATTGAACTGATGGTCATCTGATCCCCTGTTTTTCCAGTAACAGTGAACTCACCATTTGCATTGGTTTGCGTTCCTTTTTCAGAGCCTTTGACGATGACTGTAGCACCTTCAACGGGTTTGTTGTCTGAAGCTGAAATGACAACCCCCTTGATGGTGGTTTGTGCATACAGTTGGATGCTGAAAAGACCTACTGACAGCAATGCAGTCAATAGCAGCTTTTTGTGTTTGCCGATCATAATTTTTCTTTTGAATATAAACAAAAAGATTGGTTGATTGATGCGCAAACGATTGCACAGCAATAGAGACGTATTACCGAATATGGTTGGTTCCATGGATCACAAGGGTAGTAGGAACTTCTTCATGATAGAAAAAATCTTTTTCATGTTCCCCTTTCATTGCACGGATAATGGTTTCCATGGCCTGCTCACCCTGTCCATAAGGATATTGCTCCACTGACAACAGCGGAGGGAAGGCAGTGTAGTCAGTAATTGAGAGGTTTGAATAGCTGACAAAAGCAATGTCCTTGTTGATGTTGATGCCTTGCATGTGGGCATATTGCGTAGCATCCATGTGCACATAATCGTTGAAAGAAATTACTGCGGTTGGACCATTTTTCAGGGACAACAGTTTTTTCATTGCAGTGGTTGTTCCCTCTTTGGTGAGGTCTGTTGTTTCGAAATACCGCATGTCAACTTTCATCTTTTTTTGCGAAAGCGCCTGCTTGTAGCCTTCCAGCCTTTCCCTGCTGGCAGTGAGATTGGCAGGACCATTGATCATGGCAATTTTCCTGTATCCCCGGCTGTAGAGCCAGTTCACCATGTCGATGGTACTTTTATAAATGTCGCAGTAGACCTTGTGAACATCCGGCTGATCCGGAACCCTGTCAAAAAACACAATGGGAATGCCTGCAGTTTCAATTTCTTTGAGGTAGCTGATCTTGTTGGTGTTTTTGGAAAGGGAAATGATGATGCCATCAACCCGTTGTCTTTTCATTGATTCAATGACCCGCTTTTCAATGGCAGGATCATCATGGCTCTGACCAAACAGGATGGTATAATCGTACTGGGTTGCTGCGGCTTCTATGCCGCTGATGGCCTGGGAAAAAAATTCTTCTTTGATGGAGGGCAACACCACACCGATGACGGCTGTTTTTTGTTGCTTGAAAAAAATGGCCTGGGCATTGGGCTCGTACTTCATCTCGCGTGCGAGTTCTTTCACGCGTTCTTTTGTTTTGATGCCGATCCTTGGATGGTCATGCAATGCCCTCGATACGGTGGATATCGATACGTTGAGCCTCAGGGCTATTTCCTTGATGGTAGGATGGTTGGCACTCATGTCTGTGGGTAATGAAGTTACTGAAAAACATCAGCCATGCGCTCAATGGCAGAGAGTTTTTTGGCAGCCTCTTGAAGCGTTTCATCACGCTTTGCGAAACAGAAACGCAATACCTGATCATCATTTCCATCTGCATAAAACGCTGCAACCGGAATGGTGGCCACACCAATTTTTTTGGTCAGTTGAATGGAAAGCTCCATGGCAGGAACCTTTCCAATTTTTTCATAGGT
>CAITQQ010000297.1 GCA_903894575.1 uncultured bacterium | reverse complement strand
ATATTGATTTATTGGGTATTTACTATTGGTTTTTTGGAAGCCCAAACCTGGCGAAGTAGTCTTTATCCAGACGATTGGAGGCCGGGGTTTAGGGATTCTTTGGGCAGATTTTTGCATGATTTTTCTTATGCAGGATATCATAGCGGATTAATCCCCATACCTACAGTTCAAAATAATATTATTGATGTTACAAAACCACCATATAGTGCAGATAATTCAGGGAAAATAGACGTCACAGCGTCTATTCAACAGGCTATTGATGATGCGGGAAAGCAAGGTGGAGGGGTTATATTTTTCCCAACTGGTGAATATGCTGTATCAATACCGGACGATAAGGCATTTGCTTTGCAAGTAAGAACAAATAATATTTTATTACGCGGTGCAGGAATTGGTAAAAGTCATATAAAGAATATTACTACTAATATGCGTTCTAAAGTTTGTATCAGTTTTGATCCTAATACTGGTGATTGGGCTAATCCCCTTAACAAGTCTGTGTTTATTATTGATGATATCTTAGCAAACTCACATATTGTTAAAGTAAAGGATGCAAGTTCATTCACAACAGGCGATTTAATCGTTTTAATTTCAGATTGCACCGATCAATTTATTGGTGAGCATAAAAGTGTTGGGCAATGGAGTGACAGTATTAGCGGTGTTAGATTTTGTAGATATATTATTGGTATTGATTATAAAAATAATCTGATTGAAATCGATGCTCCAACCCGATATGTTTTAAAAGAACGCGATAATGCACGAGTAATTTTAATCGGTAAGCAACTTGAAGAATCTGGTATTGAGGATATTTCAATAGGAAACATACAAAATAATAAAACTAAATTTTGGAATGATGATAATGCATTTTCTAACCAAGGAACTGGGCCATATGAGGTACATGCCTCCCATTTAATTGATTTTAATCATACGATTAATTGTTGGGTAAAAAATGTTGCAACATATCGTCCAAAAGAAAATAAAGATGATTTCCATACTCTTTCTAATTGCTTAAGAATTAGTGAATCCAGGTTTATATCCCTTATAAAATGTAATTTTCAGAAAAGTCAATATGAGGGTGGTGGAGGGAATGGCTATTTGTATACATTAGAAGGAAATGATTGCTTATTAGATGAATGTTATGCTGAAGATGGAAGACATAATTATGACTTTAAAGAAATGAGTTGTAGTGGAAATGTCTTGTTAAATTGTGTTTCAAAGAATCCACGTTATGCCAGTGATTTTCACATGTGGTTGAGTATGAGTAATTTAATTGATGGATTTATATCAGATGGAGATTATTTAGATGCTAGTTTCAGACCCTATGGCCCAAAAGGGTTTAGACATATGTATACAACCACTGAAACTGTTTTTTGGAACACCAAAGGATTAAATCCACATAAGTTTAATTACTTGATTGATTCTAGACAATGGAAATGGGGTTATGTAATTGGCACTTCTGGTAAAACCTATAAAGTTAATACCAGGCCTGTAGCCGGTACTACTGATAACAAGGGTAACAGTTACTATGAAAATCTAGTTTTTGATACCTCGCCTGAAGATTTAGTAGAAGGTGAAGGCAAAGGAGAATTTCTTGTGCCAAAATCATTGTACTTAGACCAATTGTATAAACGGAAACAAAGGATTAGAAGTAATAAAAGCCTCGATAACCTGAAGTATTAATATTTTAATTTATGAAGAAAATAAAAGTTGCTCATTTGTTTTGTCTATTTATTTATTTAATTGTTTTCGATCCATGTTATTCTCAGCAAGTAGATAAAAAGAAACCCATTATTTTATTAAGGTCCTCATGGCAAACCATAAACATTGGCGATGTTGGACATACTCCTGGAGTATTGGCTTTACTTGAAAAGCAACTGCCTGATGTAGAGGTAAAGTTGTGGGCATCCAAAGTTGACAATGGAGTGCGTGAGATGCTTTTAAGGAGGTTCCCTAACCTGGACATTATTTTGTCTTCAGATACATTAAAGCTAAGCCAAGCATTTAATGAATGTAGTTTTTTATTACATGGTTCTGGACCATATTTGGTTGCCGATCAGGATATTAAAAGATGGGTTAAACAAACCGGTAAGCCCTATGGAGTTTTTGGGATAACACTTCCTGAAGAGAGAGCAACACAAGAAGTATTGAGTTTATTATCTAATGCTAGGTTTGTTTATTTTAGGGATACTGTATCCTTAGAACTTGCTAAGAGCAAAGGGGTAAATAGTCCGATTATGCATTTTGGACCGGATGGCGCTTTTGCAGTTGATTTAAGAAATGAAACAGCAGCAAATAAATTCTTAAAAGCCAATCAACTTGAAGCAGGAAGGTTTATTTGTGTAATCCCCAAGTATAGAAGAACACCCAAATGGAAAATTCCGTCCGATAATGCCCCATACGATTCTTCAATAAATGCGCTTAACGAATCAATGAAAGAACATGATTTGTTGCCATATAGAAATGCTATTATTGATTTGGTTAGAATTTCGAAAATTAAAGTGTTGATCTGCCCAGAAGATGTTACACAAGTGGCTTTGGGTAAAGAAATGTTATATGACCCTTTGCCGACTGATGTTAAAAAGCAAGTGGTCTGGAGGAATAGTTATTGGCTGACTGATGAAGCGTTGAGCGTATATGTTAAGTCGGCTGGATTATTTGGCCTAGAACAACATTCTCCCATTATGTGCATTGCCAATGGTGTTCCTGCATTATTAGGCAGATTTAAAGAGCAAACTTCTAAAGGCTTTATGTGGTATAACATTGGTCTTAAGGATTGGTTTTTTGATAGTGATGATGAAAGTAGAATGCAGCATTTATCAGCTACTATCCGTTCATTTGTAAGTGAACCTGGTAAAAACATGGTTAAAGTAGAAGCTGCCCAAGAAATTGTGAAGAAAACTCAATCAAAAATGGTTCAACATTTAAAAAAAGAAATATTTAATTAAATTTTACTATTTTATTGATTCAAATTTAAATAGGTTAGCATGCGATTGTTCATAATTGCTGTGTTCTTTATCTTTCAACTAAGCCATGGTGAATCGCAAATATTTCCTTCTGGGAGCAGGGTTTGTTTTGTTGGCAATAGTATTACCAATAACGGTGAATTTCATCATAATATACTTCTATTTCATTTAACGAGATACCCAAAAGAAAATGTAAAATTTTTCAATTGTGGCATTTCAGGTGATGTTACTGCCGGAATTTTGAATCGAATGGAAGATGATATTTTAATTCATCAGCCTACTCATATTGTATTAATGATTGGGATGAATGACGTACGAAGAAGTTTGTACGGTGAAAATATATCTACTAACTCAGATACTTTAGAACAAAGAGAAAAAGCTATTTTAATTTATAAAATTAATCTTGAAAAAATCATCAAAATATTTCTTTCAAAAAAGATACAAGTTATTTTGCAAAAGCCAACAATATATGACCAAACTGGTATTTTGCCAACCAAAAATAATTTAGGGGTTAACGATGCTTTAAAGGTTTGTGCTGATTTTATAGGCGACATGGCAAATGCTTATCATTTGGAAGTAGTTGATTATTGGACTATAATGAATCGCATTAATCAACAGATGCAAAAGAAGGACCCCTCCTCAACCCTTACAAGCATTGATAGGGTGCATCCCCAATCTGCTGGTCATTTAGTTATGGCGTATCAGTTTTTAAAAACTTTGAAAGCTGAACAATTTGTTTCGTCAATATCATTAAATACAAAAGGGATAGTTCAATCTTCAAATAATTGTGATCTAATTCAATCGAGTAGATTTAACAATACGTATTCTTTTACTATCAAAGAAAAATCATTACCATTTCCAATAGTAAGTCAACAAGAAAATGCATTGCAACTGGTTTCTTTTCAGGAAGATTTAAATCAGCAATTATTTAAGATTACAGACCTGCCAGTTGGAGCCTATAAGTTATTGATTGATTCTATTTTAATAGGTAGTTTTAGTTCGGAAGATTTTCATTTAGGGATTGATCTTTCATACTATAAACTCACCCCACAATACCAGCAATCTATTGCACTAAGAAATGTTTTAAATGAATTATGGGTCCAAGAAAGTAATCTTAGAAATATAAAGTTCATTGAGTATAACAATGATTACCTAAAGTGTGTTGATAGAATCAGTTTGGATGCTTTAAAGAATTGTTTGATGCCAGTTTTTGAATCAAAAAACACTGATTACTATAAAAACCAGCTTAACAAATACCTGCTGAATAAGCCAAACGAACAAAAGATCATAGAAGTTTCAAATATACTTAAGGTTAAGGCTTTTGAATTAGCGCAGCCCAAAATACATCAATTTAACGTAGTGAAAATGTGACATTTATTTTTCGTTTCATAAAAATTAATGTAATATATGATGGAAGCGCCCAAATACTATAAACCAGAACTGGACATTCTTCGCCTATGTGCGTTTTTATTTGTGTTTTTTACACACCGGATGGATTTGGCTCCTATTGATCCAAAAATCTATTATTGGGGTCATCATATTAGTTTGGTGGGAGTTTTTGGTGTTCCATTGTTCTTTTTTCTAAGTGCATTTTTAATCACGGAGTTATTGATCAAAGAGAAAGCTCAATATGGTCAGATCAGTATCCGCTCATTTTATATCAGACGTATATTACGCATCTGGCCCTTGTATTTTGCCTTCTTTTTTGGCATGGTATTGATTTCTCAGTTTACTGATTTATTTGGACAAATTGCGGGTAATACCCAATTGGCCTTCAGTTTGTTTGCAGGCAATTGGCATATCACCTTTAATGGTTGGCTGCGCGCCTATCCTATCAACCCATTGTGGAGCATATCGGTAGAAGAGCAATTGTATATTTTATTACCCTTGGTTATTTATTTTACCAGTTCAAAAGGTTTAAAGATTTTTTCCTGGTTGGCTTTATTGGCCGCATATGTGGCCATATTTTATTATGCCCAAAGACCAACCGAGAAGTTTAGCGGTGAATGGACCAATAGTTTTGTTCAATTCCAATTCTTTTCTGCAGGTATTTTAATTTCCGTTTATTTGAAAGGGTGGCAACCCAAGTGGGGAGCATTTACAAGAATTATTTTATTTGTTACAGGACTAGCCTGTTGGTTAATTGCATCAATTGTCTGTGAAGTACATGCGGACGCTCCACACACGTCTACTATACTCCAAGCCATTACCGGATGGTTATTGATTTTAACTGGAGTTGTCTTGTTCTTTTTCGCTTTGTATGGTGCTTCGGTAAAGCATTTTCCAAAATTTTTGCTTTATTTAGGTAGGATTTCTTTTGGGATGTATATTTTTCACATTACATTTTTCTGGATCATATACAGGATTTTCAAAGTTGAATTGCTTGAATTTAGTGATATGATTGGACTGAAAGAATGGAGCAATGATGTAGGATTTGTGATTGCCTTTATTGCTACGGTTTTAACCGCTCATTTATCTTACAATTATTTTGAAAAGCCTTTTTTGAAATTGAAAAAGAAGTTTACACTGGTCCAGTCCAGAGATTAATGTACATTGAATAATAATATTTGTCATGTTTAAAAAGTATTGTCTCTCTGTATTTATATTGTTAGTATCAGCAATCGTTTTAGCACAATCCGATGCGCATCAAATTTTGTCACCTGATGGAAAAATGGAGGTTAACATTGCGCTCAATGCTGAAAAAGGGTTAACCTATCAGCTTTCGTATTTGAATCAGGATGTGGTGTTAGATTCCAGGTTTGGTATAAAAGTTAATGGTGAAAATTGGGAACAAAATATTGCAATAAAAACAATTGACACCAAAGCGGTAGATACAGATTGGACGCCCATTTATGGAGAGCGTTCAAAAGTAAAAGACCAGTACAATGAATCTGTTTTTTACCTGAATAAAGAAGACAATAAGAATAAACAATTGAAAATTGTAGTCAAGGTCTACAACCAAGGAATGGCATTCAGGTACTTGGTTCCTGAATTAGAGAATGGAGGCCCATTGATCAAGATCACTGGAGAGTCAACGGAGTATCGTTTTCCAGAGGCTACGAAAGCTTGGTTTACACCCTCTGCCCAACAGGAATACCAATTGTTGGATCTGAATAAAATGCTTACTGAATCTGAAAGGCCTTTGACACTTGAATTGAATAATGGGCTGTATGCTTGTTTGGGTGAAGCGGAAATGGTGAATTATTCCAGAACCAAATTCAAATCCATTAGCGGAAAACCGAATACTGTTCAAGGCGTTATGTATGACAATGTAGAGGAGATTGCACCTTTTGCCAGTCCATGGCGATGGGTGATGGTGGCAAAAACTCCTGGGGCATTGTTGGAGAACAATGATTTGATTCAGAATTTAAATCCCCCCAATCAAATAACCAATAGCAGTTGGATCAAACCTGGTAAAGTATTCAGAGAAGTTACCTTGTCTACTATCGGAGCCAGGAAAGCTATCGATTTTGCCAGCAAGCACAACCTTCAATACATTTTATTTGATGCAGGGTGGTACGGATATGAATACCATGATTCTTCTGATGCGCGTAGGGTAAGTGTTGATCCCAAAAGAAATCCCATCAATGCATTGGACCTGAAAGAAGTGATTGCTTATGGTAAATCAAAAGGCATTGGGGTGATCCTTTATGTAAACCAACGCGCGTTGGCCAAACAATTGGATAGTATTCTACCTATTTATCAAGTATGGGGCGTTGCTGGAGTAAAATTTGGATTTGTACACGTCGGATCTTTTAGATGGACCACATGGATGCACGAAGCCGTGCGCAAATGCGCCAAATATCAATTGATGGTTGATATCCATGATGAGTATCGTCCAACAGGTTTTAGCAGAACCTATCCCAACCTCATGACCCAGGAAGGCATTTTGGGGAATGAAGGTTTCCCAACCGCTACGCACAATACCATTCTCCCCTTCACAAGATTTATAGCAGGAGCAGCTGATTATACTTTTTGTTATTACAGGCAAGATTTTAAACAAGCTGGAGCCATTGAGAATGGCGTGCCAAGAAACAAGTTTATCAAAACCACGGCAGCGCATCAATTGGCACTGGCGGCTATTTTTTATAGCCCCTTACAACACATGTATTGGTATGACAAACCAACTGATTCTCAGGATGAACCGGAACTGGCCTTTTGGGATCATATTCCAACGGTTTGGGATCAAAGCAAAGTATTGGTCGGCTCTATTGGCCAATATGTTGCAATGGCCAGAAAATCAGGCAACAATTGGTTTGTTGGCGCCATTACCAATAATGATCCGCGGGAATTGGACCTGTCTTTGGACTTTTTGCCATCTGGTCAAGAATATGAAGCTGTAATATACAAGGACGATCCTGCCGCAAGCATTCGTACCCATGTGGCTATTCAGAAAATGAAAGTGAGTAGCAAAACAATCTTGCATGTGAACCTCTTGGCTTCCGGTGGACAAGCCATTGAACTGACGCCCATTCTGAAAAAATAATCTGGGAACTTATCTTATTTCAACTGAATGTAAGTGTCCCTGATTCGGCGTCTGGTTAGAATCTATCTCATAAATATATTTTTAATCCGCTAATAAAGAAAATAGTTAATCTCAGTAATTGATCAAATCTGCCAAATCCAGCCCTAAATTATTCGTAATCAAGCCCTTTTGGGCTACACATCCCTGGCAAATGCCGGGGATTTTTATTTTGATAGCTGAATGAATTTATTCAATTCTTCCATGATATAATACGTTGCAGAGATGTTGCCAAATCCAGCATGGCAATCAACCCACTCTTCAAAATTTGGATTCGACATTAAGTTGGCGAATGTGTTTTTGAGGTACTCAAGTACTTCATGATTTGAATCTGATAATTCAGACCAGATACTTAAGCGATTCTGCAGGACAAAAACAATATCCTCGAAATCTTTGCTTGTTCTTCCATCATGGTTCCCCCGACCAATGAAGGCTTCTAACTTGCTTGCAAGAAAGTATGGTGGACTGAAAATTTTAATTTCAGATTCAGACAGATTATAGCTTATCGAATTCTCAAACCCCGGTTGATACCACTTATTGGTAAATCCCAGAATGTCGCTTTTTGTTGGCATTACATCAACAACAAGACCATCTATTTTATACCTGCAAATGATTCCAGATTCTTGTTCGTTAATAAATCCAAGTTTTCTTAGTTTTTCATCAATTTCAATGTAATCCTTGCGTGCCCATATCTCTACAACGATATCAATATCTTCTGTTGGCCTAATTTCTTCAGATCCCGAATCAGCATACAATGAAACAGTTGCGCCACCAACAAAAACTACTTTATCCCTCAGTTCTCCGAGCGCATTGTTAACCGCCTTGATCCTTGTAACGTTGATATGGTGACTCATTGCTCTAGCACTTTCTTTAGTTGTTGTAATGCGATATTTTTTTCCCTGCTTTTCCCAACTCTTAAAATTTCAATCAATGATAAGACTTCATATAGCGCAGAATCTTCTTTGATTGCTTTGACTTGGGTATTGAAAAGAGGTTCTATTGTTTGTCCTATTTCTGTTCCATTGATATCTGGCCATACGAAAACACTTTCGGAGACAATTTGATCTTTGAAGACAGGATGACTGTGGGCTGTAGGAATCCCTTTAGATAATGCACCCGGATGAATGGGAAAAACATAT
>CAITQQ010000296.1 GCA_903894575.1 uncultured bacterium | reverse complement strand
GTGATGCAAGGAACAGTTTCTTCTCTACCCGCTACGTTGAGAATGGAAATTATATCAGGCTTGACAATGCCACTTTGGGATATAACATTGATGCAAAAATCAAGGGGATTAAAAACCTTAGGGTATATGCAACAGCAGAAAACCTGCTGACCATTACAAAGTATACCGGTATTGATCCTGAGATCAACCAAGGCGGCGTAGCTCCTGGTGTTGACAACAATAACTTTTATCCAAAGACAAGGGTTTTCATGTTTGGTCTGAATGTTTCATTCTAACACATGCATGAGTTGAAAAAAAATAAATCAATCAAGATGAAAAAAATAATGCAAACCACAATGATGCTGATCACTACAGTAGTGATGATCAGCTCATGCCACAAGCTGGATGTACCTGTTACCTCCGCGCTTACTCCTGATGTTTTCCCAACCTCTCAGGCCCAGTTCAATGCTGTAATGGGACCCATTTACACACAACTTCGTGCTGATTTTTCCATTGGTTATTGGCAAGTGCAGAGCCATAGCACTGACGAATCAATCCAACCTGCTTATGGCGGAAACTGGTTTGATGGTGGAAGGTTCATGCAGTTGCATTTGCATACCTATGACAAGGACAATCCGTTGTTGAACGGCAACTGGAGCTATTTCTCCAACATGATTGGTATCAGCAACCAGATTCTTTACATCCTCCGCAGTGCGCCAGAAGGCCAGGCAAAAAAACAAAGTATTGCTGAAATGCAAACCATGCGTGCATTTGCTTATTGGGGAATGATGGATTTGTTTGGAAATGTTCCCATTGATACCGCTTACGGTTCCAAGGAGTTGAAAACAAATTCACCAAGGGCTACCGTTTTTGCATTCATAGAATCAGAATTGAAAGCTGCGATTCCAAATCTGAGCACTACTGGTGGCCCGGTAATGTATGGCAAGCCCAACCAATATGTAGCACAAACCCTGCTTGCAAAATTGTACCTGAATGCACAAGTGTATACCGGTACTCCCAAGTGGAATGAAGCGATTGCCGCTTGTGATGCAGTCATCGGCGCAGGTGGTGGATCATTGTTTGCAATTGAACCAAGGGCTACTTACTTGAGGATGTTCTATCCCCAAAATGGTCCCAGTTTCAAAGAGATCATTTTTGCCATTCCTTATGATGCAGCCACCTCAAATGGTTACCAGTTCCATGCCCGTTATGACCTGAACAGGAATCTCGGTATCAAATATCTCTATTCAGGGTCGACACCAGGAACAAATGTAAATCCTGTCATCAACAGGACTACCGGAAATGGGTTGATCAACAACAAGCCTAGTGGTCCAAGGATGACGCTGCCTGAATACTTTGCCTATTTCAATGATGCCAATGATATCCGGAACCAGCAATGGTTGAGCGGCAAGCAATATTGGGCTGATGGCACTCCTATCCTGGTTGAAACGACCAAAAAGGGGTATGATCAATTTTACGCACCAACTGATGGTGGAACAAAAGTTACCTACCACCTTGAATTGTCTGCTGGCCCTTCGTTGAGGCAGAATCCTGCAACTTTTGATTGTGGGAATGATGAGATTGCCTGGAACATGGGTACCAGAAACATCAAGTTCCTCGCAGATTTCACCAATCCTACCAGCCGTAACCAGAACAATGATGTGCCGATTTTCCGCTATTCGGATGTGCTTCTGATGAAAGCTGAAGCCATTCTTCGCGGAGGAACAGCAACTGGTGGACAAACCGCGCTGGGTTTGGTAAATTCAATCAGGGCCAACAGGACCACTTCTGCTCCATGGACAGCAGTTACCCTTGATAATATCTACGCCGAACGCGCAAGAGAGTTGGCATGGGAAACATGGAGAAGGAACGATGCCATTCGTTTTGGTAAATACGAAGACAAATGGGGTTTCAAAACAAATGCTGACCCCAACAGGCGCATTTTCCCAATTCCACAAGGAGCAATCACCAACAATCCGAAATTGGTGCAGAATCCTGGATACTAAACATATTACAGGTCTTTACATACAGAACGGGGCTCCAACTTGGAGCCCCGTTCTGTTATCAGTATAATGCTTTCAATTTTTTCAGTCTGTATGAGTTGTCTGGGGATGCTTACCTCATTTGATCTCCTCAAACTCAAGATAATCGCTGTCGCTTGCTTTGCTGTTTTTTTGTACAGGTGAGGGTTTGGGCTGTTGGTGTTGATAGGGTTGTTGTGCCTGTTGTTGATATGCTTGCTGCTCTCTTACGCTATCGAACTGTTTTTTCACCTGCCTGGTTGTTTTCACCACAGGGATCAGAAAATTCACAATAAAACGGTAGGCAAAATAGATGGTGAAGGCAATTAGTATGTATCTCAACATGAGGCAAAATTAGTAAAATATGAAACGCTTTACAACCCATAGCATCAATGCAAGGCGAAGTCATTGCATCAGATGCATTACCTACATCACTTTTTGAAAGCATTGCCCAGTTTATCGGCGATTTTGTCCATCAGGTTGCCAATGCCTTCCTGTACTTTCTCGCTTTCCATAAAGCGCGACAGAATGCCAGCCCAAAAATGGGTATGTGCTTTTTTTTCGCCAAATACTGAGTTGAGGGCCATGTTAAAATAATTTCCTTTCAGGTTCATCATGCTTTCGTCCATCCTGATTTCCAATGCCTTTTGTTTATCGCGCAATGCTTTGATAGACCTGTTCAGTTCATGAATGCTGCGAATGGGTTTGCTCATGTTAGTAGTCTTCATCCTCTTCCTCCTGTGTTGATGTATGAATGAACAGGCGGATCAGGGGGTTAAGAAATAATGGTTTTCTGAGTAGGACGGAAATCAGGATGATCAGCAGAAAAACGCCACCCCCACAAAGGAATCCCAACGTGGCACTGCCAAGCTTATCAGCCATGAGCCAGGAAAAAGAGATGACCAGGAAGAGCAGAAAAAACAGCACCATGAAGCTGATCAATACAGTCAATATCAGCATGCTCAGGGTCCTTGAAAGACTCCTGACTGAAGTCAGTTTGAGCAACTGTAGCCTGGTTTCAAGGTACTCTGTCAGTAGTTTCCTGTTTTCCTGGTAGAAGTCGTTGAGGTTTTCTGGGGAAGGCATGGGTTAAAGGGATGAGGGGTGAGGGGTCTTGTTCGATGGCTAAAGGTAGTTTATCAGTTGGACAGAAAGATGACTTTCGTCATGGAAACCAATGATTTTGCTACTTCAACAGGCCACGGGCCACCCAGCCTTCAGCTGGCAAGCTCAACTTACCTAAACATCTCTCAACCTTGCCCAACCTTGCCCAACCTCTCCTGCCTTCGGCAGGCAAGCTCAACCTCTCTCAACTTCCCTCAACCCTTATCCCTCATCCCTTCATCCCCCTCAACTTTTTGGTCATTTCCCCCTAATCACCTATCTTTGCTTTGGAAACATGAAACAGATGAAGGGAACGGTGCCGTTCCCTTCTTTATTTCACAGAAGATGGCAACAGAAGAAAAAACAGTTCAGGTTAAGGCATTGGCCGAAAAATTGCTCGAAACGGAGCCCCAATACTTTTTGGTAAGGGTCAACGTTCGCCCCATCAATAACATCAGCGTTTATGTGGATGGTGATGAGGGTGTGACCATTGAAAAATGCGTCAAGCTTAACAGGGCGCTGTACAAGGAGATTGTGGAGAAGGAGATTTGCAAGGATGGTGAATTTGGATTGGAAGTTTCTTCTCCAGGCATTGACGAACCACTTTTATTGCAAAGGCAGTTCATCAAGAACATTGGCAGGGTTGTTGAAATTGAAATGAAAGATGGCCGTGCCTTTGAGGGAAAGCTGCTTGCGGCAGATGAAAAAGGCATAGAAGTGGATGAGGAGAAAGGAAAAGGAAAGAAGCTGGAAGTCATCAAGCATGTTCTGCTATTTGATGACATCAAAACGACAACAGTTAAAATTGTATTCTAAAAAATAAAAGACAAGAACTCTAAATGGATATTTTATGGCAAGTATCAATCTGATCGAATCTTTCCAGGACTTCAAAGATGCAGAGAACATCGATCGTCCCACGCTCATGAAAGTGCTTGAAGATGTTTTCAAGACACTGCTCCGCAAGAAATACGGATCCGACGAAAGCTTCGACGTAATCGTCAATACAGAAAAAGGTGACCTTGAAATTGTGCGCCACCGCATGATTGTAGAAGATGGGGCAGTTGAAAACCCACTCATGGAAATCGAGTACAGTGAAGCGGTGAAGATCGAACCGGATTTTGAGGTTGGTGAAGAACTTTATGAAGAAGTGGACATCATGGATTTTGGTCGCCGTGCCATCCTCGCTGCCAAGCAAACATTGGCAAGCCGCATTGGAGACCTCAAGAAGAATGCACTTGTAAAAAAATACGGTGACCGTGTTGGTGATATCATCAATGCTGAAGTTTACCAGGTATGGAAAAAAGAAGTTTTGCTTATTGATGAGGATGGAAACGAACTCATCCTGCCCAAGTCTGAGCAGATCCCTTCCGATTATTTCAAAAAAGGCGAAAGCATCCGTTCAGTGATCAAAAAGGTGGAATTGAAAAATAATGCACCTGTGATCATCCTTTCCAGGACCCATCCATCTTTCCTTGCAAAACTGCTTGAGATTGAGGTACCTGAAATTTTTGATGGCCTCATCGTCATCCGCAAAATCGTTCGTGAGCCGGGTGAGCGCGCCAAAGTGGCTGTTGAAAGCTACGATGACCGTATCGATCCAGTGGGCGCTTGCGTAGGGATGAAAGGAAGCCGTATCCATGGTATTGTGCGTGAACTGAAGAATGAAAACATCGATGTGATCAACTTCACCAACAATATTCAGTTGCTCATCCAGCGTTCTCTTACACCAGCGAAGATTACAAGGATGAACATTGACAACGAAGGAAAGCGTGCCGAAGTGTTTGTATCACCAGACCAGGTTTCATTGGCCATCGGAAAGCGTGGTGTCAACATCAAATTGGCTGAAGACCTTACTGACTTTGACATTGACGTGTATCGCGACAATGAAGGTGAAATGGCTGAATACGATATCGATCTCGATGAATTCAGCGATGAAATCGAAGGATGGATCATTGAAGAACTCAAGCGCATCGGTTGTGATACCGCTCGCAGTGTGTTGGATCTTACTGCAACAGAATTGGAACGCAGGACTGATCTTGAAAAAGAAACCATCGAGGATCTTCGCAATGTTTTGAGGGCAGAGTTTGAGAAAGACTAGTCAGCAAAGCAAGCAAACAAGAAACAAGTAAAAAAAGCCCAGGAGGATAAATGTCAGAATCAAACACACCCAGGTTAATGGCCGCGGCCAAGGAGTTCAACATCGGCAAGGATACGTTGGTGGACTTTCTTGCCAGTAAGGGATTCAGCAAGGATGATCTAAAACCCACTTCCAAGTTAACGGAAGACATGTATCATTCCCTGCAACAGGAATTCTCTTCTGATAAGGCAGCAAAGGCAAAAAGTGATGCCATTGAAATCCCTAAGGGGTCATCAGGAGAGGCGAAGAAGAAGAAGGACGAAGAAGAGATCGTTTTCAAAAAGGATACCAAGAAAAAGGCAGAGCCTGAAGCAGTAGAGCAACCCGCACCTGCTCCAGAACCAGTTGCCGTAGAAGTACCTGAAATAGTAGCGGTAGAAGAGCCAGTGGTGATTGCACCAGCTCCTACAGATGAAGTGACTGCTCCTGCTGAAACTGAAGTGGAGATCACCAAAATCGAGGCGCCTGAATTGCATGGACCCAAGATTTTGGATAAGATTGACCTTGATGCGATCAATGCCTCAACACGTCCTAAACGTGGTGAAGCAAAAAAGAAAGCAGTTGCGAAAACTGAGGAGCAGGTTCCTCAAATCGAAGCAGTTGTACCAGAAGAGACAGCGCCTGCTGCTGAGTCAGCCAAGCCAGCAGAACCTGAAAGGGTTAAAATAGAAGCTCCTGAACTCGAGGGCCCCAAGATTGTCGGCAGGATTGAACTCAAGCCTGAGATGGATGACAGGAGCCGCAGTGCCGACGTAAAAAGAAAGCGCATCCGGATTCCCATAGAGAAAAAAGAGCCGGAAAGAACCAAGCCTTCTATCCAAAAAGGTGGAGCACCTGCACCACAACGTCCATCAACACCACGTGTGGGTGGGCCTCGTGTGGTCAGAAGAGGAGAAGTCAAGGAAATTGATGAGAAGGAAATCCAAAACAAAATCAAGGAAACACAGGCCAAACTCTCGGGTGGCG
This sequence comes from uncultured bacterium, assembly GCA_903894575.1. Lineage (GTDB taxonomy): Bacteria > Bacteroidota > Bacteroidia > Chitinophagales > Chitinophagaceae > Pollutibacter. The sequence goes on along the minus strand of CAITQQ010000296.1, from coordinate 4,385 downwards.
GTGGTGGCTCAAAAGCCAAGATAACCAAGTCGAAACTTCGTCGCCTCAAGCGCGAGGAAATGGAAGCCGGTGCAGAAGGAGAAGGGGATGAAAAAATCCAGGTAACTGAATTTATCAGTGTGAGTGAATTGGCCAGTTTGCTGGATGTAAACTTTGCTGAAATCATTGGCAAGTGTATGAGCCTGGGTATCATGGTTTCCATCAACCAGCGTCTTGATGCAGAGGTGATTGAGCTGGTTGCCGGTGAGTTCGGATTTGAGGTGGAATTCATCGACATGGAAAAGCAAATGGAGATGGAGGAGGAAGAAGAAGTTGATTCTCCAGAAGAACTGCTTCCCCGTGCGCCAATCGTTACCATCATGGGTCACGTTGACCATGGTAAGACATCCTTGCTTGACTATATCCGCAACGCCAATGTGGTTGCCGGAGAGGCAGGAGGTATCACCCAGCACATTGGTGCTTACCATGTTGATTTGCCAACCGGAAAATCAATCACCTTCCTGGATACACCAGGTCACGAGGCCTTTACGGCGATGCGTGCGCGTGGTGCCAAGGTTACTGACCTTGCGGTGATTGTGATTGCAGCGGATGATGCGGTGATGCCTCAAACAAAAGAGGCCATCAGCCACGCACAAGCGGCGGGTGTACCGATGATTTTTGCGATCAATAAAATCGATAAAGACGGAGCCAACTCCCAGAAAATATACGAACAACTTTCACAGATGAACATTCTGGTGGAAGAGTGGGGCGGAAAATACCAGAGCCAGGAAATCGCTGCCAAATCAGGATTGAACATCGATAAACTCCTTGAGAAAATTCTTCTTGAAGCAGAGTTGCTCGACCTGAAAGCCAACCCAGACAGGGAAGCCAGCGGTACCATCATTGAAGCAACGCTCGACAAGGGACGTGGATATGTAGCCACCATCCTTGTGCAAAACGGAACACTCCAACAGGGCGACCTGGTGGTGAGTGGTCAGCACTATGGCAGGGTCAAGGCCATGATGAATGAGCGGAACAAGCGTGTAGACGCCATTCCACCTTCTTCACCTGTACTGATCCTTGGTCTCAATGGTGCTCCACAGGCAGGTGAGAAGTTCAAGGTATACGAAGACGAATCGGATGCCAAGGAAATTGCAGGCAGAAGGGCACAGATCATGCGCGAGCAGGGCATCAGGACCAAGAAACATATTACGCTGGATGAGATTGGACGCAGGTTGGCACTCGGAAACTTCAAGGAACTCAATATCATCATCAAGGGTGATGTGGATGGATCTGTTGAGGCCCTGAGTGACTCTTTGCAGAAACTTTCCACCCAGGAGATTGCCATCAAGGTGGTGCACAAAGCAGTTGGACAAATTACTGAAAGTGATGTATTGCTTGCTACAGCATCTGATGCGATCATCGTTGGTTTCAACGTTCGTCCTTCTATTCAGGCCAACAAGATTGCCGAGAACGAAGGGGTTCAGATCAAGTTATACTCCATCATTTACAACGCCATCGAGGAAATCAAGAGTGCCATGGAAGGTATGCTTGAGCCGAAGATTGAGGAGAAAATTGTGGCCAACGTTGAAGTGCGTGAAGTGTACAAGTTTGACAAAGCCACCGTTGCCGGTTGTTATGTACTTGACGGTAAAATCAGCAGAAATAACAAGATCCGTATCATCCGTGATGGTATCGTGGAATATCCCAAAGGTGAAGGACAAAGCACAGAACTGGGCAGCTTGAAACGCTTCAAAGATGATGCGAAAGAAGTGAACCAGGGATATGAGTGCGGATTGACCATCAAGAATTTCAATGATCTCCGCGTTGGTGATGTGATCGAAGCGTTTGAAGAAACTGAGGTGAAGAGAACATTGTAGTTTTTCCCGTAGGAACAGACTATTTGTGAAAACTTTAAGTCAGTGAATTTTACCATAAGGCGGAATTCAATCATATTTGGAAACAGGAATTGCAGCATGAAAAGAATATTGATCGTATTGATTTTGGTGATCTCGGCCTACGCAGGCCAGGCACAGACCGCAAAGTTGTTGGCGGACAAGATTGTTGCCATTGTGGGAGACAAAATCGTATTGAAAAGCGATATTGTCAACTACATTGAGGACCAGAAACGCCAGGGCAATGAAATGCCTGAGAATGCAGAATGTTTTCTGTTGGAAAGGATGATGCAGGACAAGGCCCTTATTCTTCAGGCAGAAAAGGATTCGCTTCCAGTTTCAGATGAAGAAGTTGAAGCTGAACTCGACCAGCGGGTGCGCTATTTCATCATGCAATACGGCGGTAAAGAGGCTTTCGAACAAATTGCCGGACGTACCATTTACCAGGTAAAAGAAGATTTCAGGAAATCCATTCGCGAAGGAAGGCTTGCCAAATCCATGCGCGAAAAGATTGTTGAATACGTCAAAATCACCCCGAACGAAGTGAGGGAGTATTTCAATAAGATACCCAAAGACAGCCTGCCTTTTTACGAAACGGAGCTTGTCATTGGACAAATCGTGATCCATCCCAAGGCAGGTCGTGAACTCGAAAAGTTTGCCCAAGATGAACTGGCCGATTACCGCAGGCAAATTGAGGCTGGGCAGAAAAATTTTGAAACCCTTGCCAGGCTTTATTCTGAGGATCCAGGCAGCAAGCAAAATGGGGGTCGCTACGAAATCAACAAAACGCAAAAGGACTGGGATCCTGACTTCAAGAATGCCGCGTTCAGGCTGAAGGAAGGACAAATTTCTCCCGTCATCAAGTCTAAATTTGGTTATCACATCATCCAAATGGTCAGCAGGAATGGAGATGATGCCGTCATCCGCCATATCCTTCGCATACCGGCTCTTCAGGAAGAAGATGTTCAAGCCACCAAATTAAAGCTGGACTCCATCAGGACCAAGCTGGTGGCAGGCACCATCACATTCGGTGAGGCCGTTGACAAGAACAGTGACGACCAGAACAGCAAGTTCAGCGCTGGTATCATGAGTGGTCAGGGCGGTGCATTTGTGACCATCGATGAATTGGACAAGAACCTTGTGCCATATCTCGACAAATTAAAAGTGGGAGAATTTTCCCAACCCATGGTATACAAGGATGAGCAAGACAAGCAAGCGGTCAGGCTCGTTTATCTTCAAAGCAAAACTGAGCCCCACAGGGAAAATATCCGCGACGATTACGACAGAATCGCACAAAGGGCTTTGGCAGAAAAGAAAGAAAGGACCATTGACAAATGGTTCCAGAGCAAATTGCCTACTTACTACGTGATGGTTGACAAGGATTATCAGCAATGCGAATCTTTGCGCAAACAATTCCCCAATTACGTCAGCAAATAACATCCGACAACCGGGTTAAATTTTAAGGTTTTGTTTTTTAACCTTACATTCGCTGTTCTTATTTCGCTATATGAGTGATGCCATCAAACACGAATGCGGTCTTGCATTTATCAGGCTGCTCAAGCCTTTTTCCTACTACCAGCAACAACAGGGTACGGCGCTTTATGGCCTGAACAAACTCTATCTGTTGATGGAGAAGCAGCACAACCGAGGACAGGATGGAGCAGGTATTGCTTCTGTGAAACTCAATGCAGAACCGGGTTATCCTTTCATGCATCGCCTGCGCAGTGTTGCCCAACAGGCCATTGCTGATTTGTTTTCCCAGGTGGGAAAGGAAATCAATGAGCTGGAAAAATCACAACCCGAAATAAGAAAACACCCTGGTTTGATGAAAGGGCATCTTAACTTCATGGGAGAGCTCTTGCTTGGCCATCTTCGCTACGGTACACAGGGCAAGAACAATGTAGAATTCTGCCATCCCTTCATCAAACGTGATATCATTCCTGCAAGGAATCTTGCACTGGCAGGGAATTTCAACCTGGTGAACACGGAAGAGCTTTTCAACCTCGTTGATGTCAATCCTGGTGATTTTCAGAAGCAAAGTGATTTGGCTGCGATGATGGAAGTGGTCCATCATTTTATTGTGAAGGATGATGCCGCCAATCCTGGCAACATGTCCATTCCTTCCATTTTAAAAAATGCCTTTCAACATTTCGATGGCGGTTATAATGTTTGTGGACTGATTGGCAATGGCGATTCCTTTGTCATCCGGGATGCACATGGTATTCGTCCATCGTATTACTATGCCAACAACGAAGTCATCGTTGCGGCCTCTGAACGTGCGGCCATCAGGACCAGTTTCCATGTTGGAGAAAATGAAGTCAAGGAATTGATGCCTGGTCAGGCATTGATCGTGAAGAGTGATGGAAGCTGGAGTGTTGAGCAGATCCTGGAGCCAAAACCCAGGCGGGCATGTAGTTTTGAAAGAATTTATTTTTCAAGGGGCGGAGACGAAAAGATATACAGGGAAAGGATTGGGTTGGGCTACAGGCTCAGCAGCAATGTGCTGAAGGC
>CAITQQ010000295.1 GCA_903894575.1 uncultured bacterium | reverse complement strand
GCATACATCATGCACCAGCTGGCCTTCCTGCTCCAAACATCTTCACCCTGCACACCATTGCTGTTGATATAATTTCCATTGGCAATGGAATCTGTAACCGCCTTGATGGTGGTTTCGATACCATTGGCATCAACAAACTTCTTGGTGGTCTTGGTTGGGATCTGCAGTTCATGTGCCATGCGCAATCCCAGAACTCCTTCTTTGTTGTCTTTGAATGCTACCGGGATGGCAGCTGTCAGGGTCGTGGTCCTGTCAATCACCCAAACCCCATTGATCTCACTGAATTCAAATCCTGTTTGCTCGGTCAAATGTTTTTTGCCAGACTGGTCAAGCCATGCTGCATCGTATGATAGCTTCCCGCTCGCACCACTTTGCATGCCAGTGATCTTTCCAAATTTTACAGTGCCGTACAAATGTTTTTTATCTGCAGGAATATCATAAGAGTTGTTCCAGAAATCCAGTCCGTTCACATCGCCATAATTGAACCAGAGACCAAGATGGTGCGGATGATCGGTGGGCTCACCTGGAAGTGGAGTCATCGGAAACCCTCTGGTGATAACGGTTCCATTGGGCGCCTTGATGGGATAGAGTACCGGCTTGGCAATGGTATCCGGAAAAAAGAAGTCCGTAAAATGTTTTCCGTTGATGGTAACATGCACTGCAGGGTTGGTTTTGTCTTTCACCAACTTGACCTTGTTCTCTTGCGCCCTCAGGGAAATGGTAGCAGCAAACAGCATAGCAGCAACGCTGAATATATTTTTATTCATTGGAATGATTTACCCTATAAAAATACAGCCTAATTGAATGGAATGCAGGGGCTGATCGAAATAAAAAAAGCCCATGATCAAATCATGGGCCTTGAATATGTTGATTTTGGTTACAAACGCGCCAATACCTGTTCGCCCATGGCATCTGTGCCCAGGATCATTGCTGCATCGGTGGATGCATCTGCAATATCCCTGGTCCTGTATCCGGCTTTCAATACACCATCCACAGCATTGATCACTGCTTCGGATTCAGCCTTGAGGCCAAATGAAATGTCCAGCAACAATGCAGCGGAGAGGATGGATGCCAGCGGATTGGCAACACCTTTTCCTGTGATGTCGTGTGCTGAACCATGGATGGGTTCGTATACGCCCGTTCCATCACCGATGGATGCTGAAGCCAGCATGCCCATGGAACCTGCAATCTGTGATGCTTCATCGGTAAGGATATCACCAAAAAGATTGGCGGTAACCACCACATCAAACCTGGTTGGATCCTTGATCAACAACATGGCAGTAGCATCCACAAACTGGTGCTCAACTTCCACATCCGGATATTCAAGGGCAATTTTTTGAACCACTTCTCGCCAAAGCCTGCTGGTCTCCAAAACGTTGGCCTTGTCTACAGAACAAACTTTTTTTCTGCGGGTCCTGGCGGCATCAAATGCTTTTCTGGCAATACGCTCCACTTCAAACCTGCTGTATTCTGCAACATCATAAGCGGTATCGCCATCATTCTTTCTTCCCTTCTCCCCAAAATAAATATCCCCGGTCAACTCACGGAAAAACAGGATGTCTGCACCCCTGAGTATTTCAGGTTTGATGCTAGAGGCATCCAACAATTCATCAAACAATTTGATGGGACGAAGATTCGCGTAGAGGCCAAGCTCCTTGCGCATTTTCAGCAAGCCCTGTTCTGGTCTTACTTTTGCGGTAGGATCGTTATCGTATTTAGGATGACCCACTGCACCAAAAAGTACTGCATCGGATGCTTTCATTTTTGCCAATGTCTCATCGGGCAATGGTGAACCTGTAGCCTCAATCGCCACATGTCCGATCAATGCTTCATCGTATGTGAAACTATGTCCGAATTTCTCTGCGATTTTATCAAGCACCTTCTTGCCTGCTGCTGTCACTTCTTGTCCAATGCCGTCTCCAGGAACGATGAGGATATTTTTATTCATGATGGTTTGTTTAATACTTAAAATGGGTTAGAGCAGGTTCAGCATTTTTTGCGTGGCCTTGATGGCTGCTACCGTTTGGTCGCTGTCCAGGCCACGGGTCTTGAACTCACGGCCTTTGTAATCCCAGGTGATGATGGTTTCGCAAAAGGCATCGCTCTTTCCGCCTGGGGGTATGCGCACTGCATAGTCGGTCAAGACAGCCAGCTGCATTTTTTTCTTCTTGTAAATATTCCTTAGAGCATTCATGAAGGCATCATACTGGCCATCGCCCTGTGCATGCTCTTCAAAAATTTCTCCATTGATCCTTATCTGCAGCGTAACGGAAGGCCTGAGGTCTTTGGAATGTGTCAACACATAATTCTCAAACTGCACCGTCTCTTCAATGGAGCTGCTGTCCAATACATCGGATAAGATGTACGGAAGATCAGATTGTGTGACCACCTCTTTTTTATCGCCCAGCTCAATGATCCTTTGTGTTACCTTTTTCAGGTCTGCATCAGAGAGTTCAATGCCAAGCTGCGCAAGGTTGTTTTCAATATTGGATTTACCACTGGTCTTGCCGAGTGCATATTTTCGCTGGCGCGCAAAACGCTCCGGCATGAGGTCGTTGTGGTAAAGATTGTTTTTCTTGTCACCGTCTGCATGGATGCCTGCAGTTTGAGTAAATACATTTTCTCCAACAATGGGTTTGTTGTCAGGTATGCGAAATCCTGAAAAAGTTTCCACCAAACGGCTCACCTGGTACAATGATTTTTCAACAACACCCGTGCGGACCTTTGGCAAGAAATCATGCAATACCGCTACAGCACTGGCCAGTGGGGCATTTCCAGCCCTTTCTCCCATCCCATTGACAGTAAGGTGAATGCCTTGCACGCCAGATTTTACTGCTTCCAAGACATTGGCCGTGCCAAGATCATAATCGTTGTGGCCATGAAAATCAAAATGAATGCCAGGATATTTTGGAATGATTTGTCCGATAAAATCTGTCACCTCATCTGGTGTAAGAATGCCCAGGGTATCTGGAAGCATGACCCTTTTCACCGGTTGGGCGGCTATAAAATCAAGGTACTGAAAAACATAGTCAGGAGAATTGCGCATGCCATTGCTCCAGTCTTCCAAATACACGTTGGTATCAATCCCTTTTTTCTTTGCCAGGGCAATCACTTTGGCGATTTCTGCAAAATGTTGTGCCGGCGTTTTTTTCAGTTGATGGGTCAGGTGGTTGAGAGAGCCTTTGGTAAGCAGGTTCTGAACCTTGGCCCCAGCTTTGACCATCCAGTCAATGGAGATTGTTCCATCGACAAATGTCAGGACTTCCACCTTGCCGAGCATGCCTTTGGACTTGGCCCAACGGGTTATTTTTTTGACCGCCTCAAACTCTCCATCCGAAACCCTGGCCGAAGCAATTTCAATCCTGTCTACCTTGACTTCCGTCAGCAGGATTTGTGCAATGGTCAGTTTCTCAGCAGCTGAAAATGAAACGCCACTGGTTTGTTCACCATCCCTGAGGGTGGTGTCCATGATCTCGATATAACGGGTAGTTTTAGGCATGATCGTAGATCTCCAAGCGCACTAGTAGCGGCTTTTTTGTGCAAAGGCCAAGATCTCTTCTCTCATCGCCTGCAAATAATCAATATCATCAAACCCGTTCACCAGGTTGTGCTTTTTGTATCCGTTGATGTCGAATGATTCGCTTTCTCCTGTTGCCAAGATGGTAATGGTTTGCTCAGGAAGATTGACTTCCAATTCCGCATTGGGATCTGCTTCGATGGCAGAAAAAATCTTGTGCAAAAATGCATCTGAAACCTGAACCGGTAGGATGCCGATGTTCATTGAATTGTTCTTGAAGATGTCAGCAAAAAAGCTTGACACCACACAACGGAATCCATAATCATAAATGGCCCAAGCTGCGTGCTCACGGCTGCTTCCGCTTCCGAAGTTTTTTCCTCCTACAAGGATTTTACCACTATAGATGGGATTGTTCAACACGAAATCTGCCTTGGGTGTATCGTCTCCATTGTACCTCCAGTCACGGAAAAGGTTATCGCCAAATCCTTCCCTTTTGGTTG
>CAITQQ010000294.1 GCA_903894575.1 uncultured bacterium | reverse complement strand
TGGTACGTTCCCTGGTGCAAAACTAAATCCTCCTGAAACAGGGTCATAGAATGATGCTGGATTAAATCCTAACTCTTCATCGAAATCAGTTGCAGCAAATGCTGCAGCATAAGGATTTCCTCCTGACATTACATATGTTTTAATAGCATCTTCAATATCAATATTAGAAGCAACATCTCCTACAAAATCGCCAACTCCACCAACTACATCACCTACAAAATCTGCAGCACCACCTAATACATCACCTACTGAATCTACTACACCACCCATTATTTATAATGCTCCTTAGTCAATGTTTTTGTTACTTTATAAACTTTTCCATCATCGGATATGCGTAACCAATTAACAGATCTGTTTGTTCCTAATAAATTCGTATAATATTGTTTAATCCAAGACATAACTTTTTTAAGATTTTTAACACAAATAACATCACAATGCCATACATTATCACCACTTTTCCAATCGTTTGGATTTATTTTACCTGTTAAAATGAATTGCTTTTCAGCGTTTTTATCTAAGAAAGCCCAGTTGGTAAATGCGATCACTTCTTCTCCTTGTTTATGTATCTTGTATTGATTTAATTCATAAGAAGGTAGAATGTAAAATAACAACTCTTTATCTGTGTATTTATTATAGCGATCAAATTGTCGGTATAAAGATAAGATAGTTTTTAAATCATCTAACATCTTTGAGGCAGGCATATTTATCCTGAAAACAGTAGACTTTACTTGTTTTTATCGAATTCGTCAATCTTTCTTGTATTTATCAATTCATCAATAAACTTACCTTCATAAGAATATTCTCCAACATGAGTGATAAAATCATCAACATAACAATAACATTTTCCACCAATATCTCTCCATTTTTGACAGAATGCAAAGTCTTCTCCATAATACTTATTTGTTTCTTGATCAAACCATGTATCAAAGAAATTCCATAAATTCTCAGTGTCTTTTGTTTCACCATTAATTATTGTTGGTTGTTTAATTTTAAGATGAGGATATTTTTCAATCATCTTTAAAATAGCTTCTTTTTTAATAAGCATAAATCCAGTTGGAGCATGAGTTACTTCCATAAGACCTTTACTTACATTAATGTTCTGTTGATCTTCTACTTTTATTGGATATGTGAAACCAGATTTTGATAAATCATTTATATTAATATCTTTTTGATCTTGAATTCTACCATGTACCTTATTCCAATTTATAGTCTTCATTGGATATGGAATTGAGATAACTTCTTTATCACACCTTAATAACTTAACCACAGAAGATGGATCAAATGAAATATCAGAATCTATAAATAACATATGAGTGTATTCTTTTTTATTTAAGAAATTAGATACACATAAGTTTCTTCCCTGTGTAACTAATGATGATTTTAATAATAAGAAATCTATTACAAGACCTAATGAATGACCTGTTCCTTGTAATGTTAATAAAGATTCTGCATAATGCATTGATACTTCAGAATGAACTGGAGTTGCAACCAATAATCTTATTTTTTTAAAATCAAAATCACCTGTATCTATTTTAATGCTTTCATTATTTATATTAGTATTTACTTCTTCTACTTCTTTTTTAAACCAGATAG
>CAITQQ010000293.1 GCA_903894575.1 uncultured bacterium | reverse complement strand
ACAACACCTACACCTGAAGTTTTTATAATTCTTTTATCGTTTGTAATAATTTGATCTTTTACTTCAGAGACTTCAAATAAAATTGCTTCCTCTAAAAAATGGAAACTAACTTCATGATTTGACATTCCTAAAGCTAACTTGTATAGACCTGATGCAAACAGTAAATTGTCGTATTCAAATATTGCTTCAAATATTCCATTTTCTATTTTTTCTGGCTTACTCCATGAAGTATGAACAGGAATATCGGTATTTGTTGAAATTCCAACGCCTATAATAAAACTGTCGAGTTTCTTCCTCAGCTCAAAATTAACCCGAATCTGAAAATACGATCCGACTTTTAAAACTTTCAATTCTTTATTTTGTAAACCTTCAAATGAAATTGCATTGACAAATCCTATTTGAGCTGATATGCCATTAATTGTATCTTTTGTTGCGAAATATTTCAAGCTATTTATATCTTCATTTTGAAGATATTTGTTAATAATTTCATGGACATCACCGCTTGAAAATATCGTTCCGTGTTTCATGAAAAGACAGGAGGAGCATATCTTTTGTATTATCTGCAAATTATGACTCACAAATAACACCGTCCTCCCTTGATTCACACTGACATCCTTCATCTTTCCTATACACTTTTTCTGAAACTCTGCATCTCCCACTGCTAGCACTTCATCTACAATCAATATCTCTGGCTCTAAGTGTGCTGCAACTGCAAAGGCCAATCTCACATACATGCCGGATGAATAGCGTTTTACCGGTGTATCAATATATCTTTCTACACCTGCAAAATCTACAATCTCGTCAAACTTGCTCTGAATCTCTCTTCGGGTCATTCCCAAGATTGCTCCATTCAAAAAGATATTATCCCTCCCACTCAATTCCGGATGGAATCCTGTTCCTACTTCCAACAAACTGGCTACCCTTCCCTTGATTTTAACACTACCCATTGTTGGTGCAGTTGTTCGGCTTAGAATTTTCAAAAGTGTACTCTTACCTGCACCATTGCGACCAATGATACCCAACACTTCGCCCTGCTTTACTTCGAAATTGATATCTTTCAACGCCCATACATAATCACTGTCGCCCTTCACTGTTCTGTCGTTGGATTCACCAATTTTCAGATACGGGTCTTCCTTGCCCCTGATCTTGTGCCACCAGCGGTTGACATCATGGGAAATGGTTCCCGTGCCCACCTGGCCGAGGCGGTATTGTTTGGAGAGGTTTTCGACTTTAATTACAGTGCTCATGATGAGTTGAAGAGGTTGAAGGGGTTGAGGGGGTTGAAGAGATTTTAGACAGTATCCATAAACGTCTTCTCTACCTTACTGAATATAAGCAAACCGATGAACAGGGTTATGACCATGAATCCTATGCTGTATCCAAAACTTGCCAAATCAAAACTGCCTACGCCGAGCATGGCGTAGCGAAAGGCTTCCACCAATGGCGTGAGTGGATTGAGGGTAATCCAGAATCTCAATTTGTCACTGGTGATGGTGGACAAGGGATATACCACAGGTGTGGCATACATCAACAACTGTACTGCAAAGCCGATCAACACTGTCAAATCCCTGTACTTGGTGGTCATCGATGAAATGATGATGCCAAGGCCGAGGCCGAGACCTGCCATGATGAGGATGATAGCTGGTATGAGAATTAAGACCGAAATAGTTGAAGTGGTTGAAGTGGTAATCTTGTACGACAACATGGCGGCGAGGAGGAGCAGGAACTGGATACCAAATTTCACAATATTGCTCATCACTGTAGACAATGGAATCACCAGCCTTGGGAAATATACTTTTCCGAAGATGCCTGCATTGGCAACAAATGTACTGGAGGTTGCATTCAGGCAGGAGGAGAAATAATTCCAGATGGTTATGCCACTCATGTAAAACAAGACGGGCGGCACACCATCTGTAGAGATCTTAGCGATGTTTGTAAACACCACCAGGAATACTACTGTTGTAAACAGCGGTTGTATGAAATGCCACAATGGGCCGAGGATGGTCTGCTTGTACTGTGCAGTAAAATCCCGCTTCACAAACATCCACAACAAGTCCCTGTATCGCCAGACCTCACGCAGATTGATGTCAAGGAGGTGGGCCTGGGGTTTTATTTCGAGATCCCACTCGGTGGGAGTTGAAGTGGTTAAAGGGGTTGAAGGGGTTGAAGTAGCTTTTTCCTGTGGAAAATCACTTCCTATTCCTGTGTTTTCAACATCATCTTTTACCTTATTTACTTGTTCTTGCATGCTATGAACTATGACTACATTTTTGCTTTTGAAAAACTAACATCCTGGAAAGAATCACGGCTACTGGTTAAAAACGTTTACAATATCACTGAAAGCTTTCCTAAACATGAACTATTCGGACTTACCAGTCAAATGCGGAGATCTGCATCAAGCGTTAGTTCAAATTTGTCTGAAGGTTCCGGGAGATCTTCTCCTAAAGATCAAGCACATTTTTACCAAATGGCTTACTCAAGCAACCTTGAACTCCTGAACCACTTCTACACTGCACTTGACTTGAGTTATACAGAAAAGGAAACATTTGAAAACCTGAGAAACCAAATCTGTTCCCTATCATTTAAAATAAACGCACTCAGAAAATCCTGTCTTTCTTCAACCCCTTAAACCCCTTCAACCTCTTCAACGATATTATCATCTTCAATCTCTGAAACTCACTTAAACCCTATCCTGTCTCGATCTTTCCAATCCTGCTGACTCGCTTTTTCGTCCAACAGGTTTTCTATGACCGTATATATCTCGTTCAACTGAACATCATGATTCGAAATCCTGGTTTTTAAATGTTCTAGTTGCACTGAAACATCATTTGCGGTAATTATTGATTGCCGCATGGCAATAAATGCCCTCACAATCGCAATATTCATTTTTATGGCAGTCTCACTTCGAAGCACACTGGCCAACATTGTTACTCCGTGTTCGGTAAATGCGTATGGCAAAGCAGTAATATTTCTCTTTGCTCTTGATGCGGTCACAAATTGTGACCGGATACCTTGTAAATCACTTTCGTTAAGAATAAACATAAAGTCCTGCGGAAATCTATCTTTATTTCTGCGAACAGATTGATTCAACACCTTGGTTTCTATGCCATAAATTTCAGCCAAATCAGCATCTAACATCACTCTTTGGCCCCTAACTTCATAAATTTTTGATGCGATTATATCCAATTCCATTCGACAAAACTAAGAGCAATCAAATATTTTAAAAGGTGAGAAACACCCGATGGATCTGTTTTTTAACCAAGAAAAAAGCCTCTCAACCCCTTCAACCCCCCAGCCTTCGGCTGGCAAGTTCAACTGTATTAACCTCCCTCAACCTCTCTAAACTTCTCTAAACCTCTCCTGCCTTTGTATTGACCCCCTAAATAGCTGGACATAATTGTTTAATCAATTAAGTCACTAAATTTAGGAAATATGTCAAAATCAAGAAGGAGTTTCTCGGCTTCAGAGAAACTGTCAATCATCAATGAAGCAGATCAGTTTGGTGTTACCCAAACATTGCGTAAACACAGTCTTTCCCCTTCGGTATTTAGACGGTGGAAGGAGAGCTTTAACGAAGGCGGTGCCTCCAATCTTCAATCGTATTCCAGACAACGTAATCCGGAGATGGATGCTTTGGAAGAGCAGATCAGGATTCTGAAGAATATAGTCGCCAAGCAATCTATTGAACTTGAGTTCAAGACCGAACTTTTAAAAAAAAGTCAATT
>CAITQQ010000292.1 GCA_903894575.1 uncultured bacterium | reverse complement strand
CTATCCTGTGCACCATGCCAAACCTGGGTAGTTTGGTTTCATCAAGGTCTGGTTGTTGTTCACGCAAATGCCAGGCCACACCATTGATCAGTGTCCCACTGAAATTACCAGAACCAGGGTGCACCACCATGCCGGCGGGTTTATTGATCAGCAAAATATGGTCATCTTCGTACAAAATGTTCAAGGGCAGTTTTTCAGGTATGATCTCATAGGTGACGGGATCAGTGTCTGAGTAAAAAATGATCTGGTCTGCCGGCTTGACCTTGTAGTTTGCCTTGATGGGTTGGTTGTTGACAAGCACCATGCCATTGTCTATGGCCCGCTGGATCTTGTTCCTGGAAGTATTGACCACCCTGTTCAAAAGGAATTTATCTATTCTAAGGGGTTCCTGGCCTTTGTCCACTTCAATGGCCAGCCTTTCATACAATTCTTCTGATCCTTGTTCAACGATATCCTCACCCATCATTTCATTGCTGTTCTCCTGCGGCATAATGCGTATTTTTGCAAAGTTAATGTGTTTGTACACCAATTGAAGAAACATGCAGCAAGAGGTTAATGTCAGGGACTTGGGAGTCATTGAATATGGCGAAGCATGGCGCTTCCAAGACAGCTTGTTGCTGGAGAATACGGCCAAAAAGATAAAGCTTGCCAAGGGAGAACATGCAGGTGAAACCATCCACCACTTGCTTTTTTGTGAGCATCCACCCGTGTATACACTCGGAAAAAGTGGTAAGGAAGAACATGTATTGATCAGCAAAGAGGAATTGGCCAAAAGGAATATTGGCTATTATCCTACCAACAGGGGTGGTGACATCACTTTTCATGGGCCTGGCCAGGTGGTAGGTTATCCTATCATTGATCTTGAAAAATTCTTCACTGATATTGGCAAGTACCTCAGGTGCCTGGAGGATGTCATTATCCTCACATTGGCCCATTATGGATTGAAGGGAGACAGGAGTCATGGAGAAACGGGTGTTTGGTTAGACCCATCCAACAAGATGATGGCCAGAAAGATATGTGCGATGGGGGTTCGTTGCAGCAGATGGGTTACCATGCATGGGTTCGCACTGAACGTAAATACTGATCTCAACTATTTCAGTTCAATTGTTCCTTGTGGAATTCCCGATAAACAAGTTACCTCGCTACAAAAAGAACTGGGAAGGGAAGTGCCAATGGCCGAGGTAAAGGAACTGATCATGAAAAACTTTGAACAGGTGTTTCAGTGTAGCATCATTTTCCCTCAGGAGGGATGAAAAACTTGTTTTGCTCCCTTAGTTTTTCGTTTTCAAATAGATCGTATTTGAACCATCCACTGTGCAGAAAATTGGATCGGTCTATCAATAGCTGTGGTTCCTTGATATTTCTCATGTGAAATATAGGAGTGCCATCTTCCATGAAAACACGAAGCGTAAATTTTTTTCTATTTGCATCAGGCAGGGCGATGATGAGGTGCCCTTCAATGTTGGTGAAAATTAGCACTGATGGGCTGAAAACATTTTCATTGATGTTGTCCTCAATTTTCCCTGTTAGATTAATGCCGATGGCTGTTTCCCTTTTTATTTTGATGGCTTTGTCAGGAGTCAGACCAGGCATGGCAGTTGCATGATTGGTATCATTGACCAATTGATTTACAGGTGCTATCATCGTTACACTGCGGGAATTCAATGAAGAATCTCTAGCAGGTTTTTGGGCAGCAGTAAAAAGATACCTTCCTCCAGGGTTGACATAATAAATCCTGTAGTAACTATTTGCCACTCCTGGCTTTTTATCAACATAGCCATTGGAAACTGATGTGGGATCTGGCATGGAGACGATTGATCTAAATCCACTTAGAGAATCAACAGATCGTTGGATGATCAATTGTGTCAGCTCTGGATGAGGATTGAGCCATCCAATGATCACCATCCCATTTCTTTCTTTCACAGTAAAATGCGGAAGACTATCCTCTGCTTTTGACGACGCCAACAAAAGCAGGGAAGAAATGAAAACGATTAATGATTTTTTTCGTTTTGGTTTGTTCATAGGTTACAAAGGTAATCCCCCTGTGTCAAAAATAAGTTCATTGTTACAAAGTGACCTGTTTCCTTGAAGGCCGCCACTGTGAATTAACAATACTTTTGAACCGCTCTCGAATGCACCCCCATTCATCAGATGGTAAAAAGCGTATACCAGTTTTCCTGTGTAGACAAAATCGGTGGGAATATGGTGGTTGCTGAAAAAACCATTCATTGCCTTGAACAGCAACTCATTTTTTTTGGCGTATCCACCCAAATGAAAATCAAATCGTATGTCAAAACGCTTGTTGTTGATCTCATGTTCAAGCAACAACGCTTTGATTTCATCCTTAACGCTAAAATTATTTTTGAGTATTGAAACCAATGTCAACTGCTGGTGCGGTTGTAAACCAGCGATCAAGCCTGCTGCCATTGTTCCTGTTCCACAGGCTGCTAGGACAGTGTCATATGATTCAACGCCTGGGATCTCCATGATCTCTTGTGCACCCGACATTCCCATTCTTCCATATCCCCCATGGGGAATGATTGCATGGTTGGGGTAGGCT